>NZ_JBHXKA010000018.1:0-90376 GCF_042722885.1 Streptomyces sp. NPDC058401 | reverse complement strand
GGGCGCGGGCCCTCGTACGTACGGCATGAGCCGGGGAGGTCAGTGGGCGGCGGCGCCTTGGGGGATCCCGAGGGCGGCGGAGTACTGCGCGACGGCCAGCTTGCCGAGCGCGGGGTACGCGCCGAGCACGTCGGCGGAGCTGCAGCCGGCCTCCTTGCAGGCGGTGTCGAGGAGCCCCTCGGCGGCCTCCGGGCCGACCAGGTACGGGGCCAGCGCGAGCTGCGTGGAACCCTCGCGGCGCAGCTGGTCGGCGATCGCGGCCACCGAACCCTCCTCGTCCAGCGCGGCGGCCATGACCGGCACCGCGAGGCGGGCGGCCAGCAGCATGCCGGTGATGCCGGCGGCCTGCACGGCCTCCTCGCCACCGGTGGTGGCGAGGACGATGCCGTCGGCGGCGGTGGTCACGCTGAAGAGCCTGGCCCGGTCGGCGCGGGCGAGCCCGGCCTCGGACAGCCGCACGTGCAGCCCCTCGGCGAGCAGAGGGTGCGGACCCAGCGGGTCGGCGAGCTCGGCGGCGGCCGAGGAGTCCATCAGGGCCTGGCGCATGCGGCGCAGCAGATCCCCGTCGGGGCCTGCCAGCAGGGGCACGACCACGGCGTCCGGGCCGGTCGGCGCGGGCACCTCCTGCCCGGCGGCGCGGGCGGACTCGGCGCGCGCGGCGCGGTCACGGGCGACGGTGGTCAGCACGCCCGACAGGGACGGGAACTCGGTGGCGTCGTCACCGTCGAGGAAACCGACCCGGGCGTCCAGGCCGGGCAGCTCGGAGCGGCCGATGCTGATGATCTCTTCCGCGAGCCCCCGCGAGGCGGCCGAGGGGGCACCGGGCACGGCGAGCACCAGCGCGGGCGCGCCCTCGGGCGCCACCGCGGGCTCGGGCCGGCGGTGCCGTCCGGTCTGGCGGGGTCGCGGCATTCGTACGGGCAGGCCATTTGCGGGCCCAGTGGGGGAGCTCATGGCGCCGCATGCTACTGGTTTATCGAAACCGGGTGTTCGGGCAGGGCCTTCTTCGGCGGCATCTGTCCGTATTTATCCGAGGAATGTCAGATACCGTTCAGCTCTCCGGTCACCCGGCCGGTGACGCGGCCGGTCACCCCGTGGCGGGAAGCCGCCAGTCCACGGGCTGCGCACCCTGGCCCACCAGCAGGTCATTGGTCCTGCTGAACGGCCTGGAGCCGAAGAACCCGTTGTCCGCGGACATCGGCGAGGGGTGCACCGACTCCACGGCCGGCAGATCGCCCAGCAGCGGCCGGAGGTTGCGCGCCTCACGCCCCCACAGCACCGACACCAGGGGCTTGCCGCGGGCCGCGAGCGCACGGATGGCCTGCTCGGTCACCGCCTCCCAGCCCTTGCCGCGGTGGGCGTTGGGCTTGCGCGGGGCGGTGGTGAGCGACCGGTTCAGCAGCAGGACGCCCTGCCGGGTCCACGGGGTCAGGTCCCCGTTCCGGGGCTTGCCCGTGCCGAGATCGGCGTGCAGCTCGCGGAAGATGTTGTCGAGGCTCGGGGGCCACGGGCTGACTTCGGGGGCCACGGAGAAGGAGAGGCCGATCGCGTGCCCCGGCGTCGGGTACGGATCCTGCCCGACGATCAGCACCTTCACCTCGTCGAAGGGCTGTTGGAACGCGCGCAGCACGTTCGCCCCCGCGGGCACGTAGGTCCTGCCCGCCGCGATCTCCGCGCGCAGGAAGTCGCCCATCGCGGCGATCTGCTCCGCCACCGGCTCCAGAGCCCGGGCCCAGCCCGGCTCGACGATCTCGTTCAACGGTCGTGCTGCCACGGTGGATCACTCTACTGGCCCAGTCCTGCTCCCGGTGCCCCCCCCGAGTGCGCACAGGGTCCGCGGCGCCCCCTCGGACGTCCGTTGTCGCTTCGATACCTGTTCGCAACTGGTTCGATTGCTCCAACTCCACCTCCCGGACGTCCCATGCAACACCGACGACGTTCGAGGGAGACCGCATGGAGCCCCACGAGGACCGCACGCCCGGCACACCCCGCACGCCCAGTACGGCCCGCACAGCCGGTACGCACCGCACGCCCGGTACGCCCGGCACGCCCGGCACCTCCGGCCCATCGCGCCGGGACCGTCCGGCCCGCCGGAGAACCCGCGGCAGACTGGCCGCCGCACTCCTCGCCGGCGGCCTCCTGCTGGCCGGCTGCGGAAGCGGCGGCTCGAACCGCAGCGCCGACGGGGAGTGGAAGGGGGGCGACTCCAGGCCGCGCCCGTCCGCCAGCCGCCCTGCTGCGGAGGCCACAGAAGGGGAGAGCGACGGGCGGCGCCCGACGGGACCGCCCGCCGACTACCTCTCCACCTTCGCGCTCGACGTCGACACCGCGAGCTACGGCTACGCCCGCCGCACCCTCGCGGACGGAAAGCTCCCCGACCCCGCCACCGTGCGCCCCGAGGAGTTCGTCAACAGCTTCCGGCAGGACTACCGGGAGCCCGACGGAGACGGCTTCTCCGTCACCGTGGACGGAGCCCGCACCAGCGAGGCGAACTGGTCGCTGGTCCGCGTCGGCCTCGCCACCCGGGTCGGCAACGGCGGCGCGGACGGCGCCGAGGCACGGCCGCCCGCGGCGCTCACCTTCGTCGTGGACGTCTCCGGATCCATGGCCGAGCCGGGCCGTCTCGACCTGGTCCGCAGCTCCATGGACCTGATGACCGACCAGCTCCGCGAAGACGACTCCGTGGCCGTCGTCACCTTCAGCGGCAAGGCCCGGACCGTGCTGCCGATGACCCGCCTCCAGGGCAACCGCGACCGGATCCACGAGGTGATCTCCGCACTGCGCACCGCCGATTCGACGAACGTGGAGGCCGGGGTCACCCGCGGCTACGAGGTCGCGGTCGCGTCGCTGCGGTCCGGGGCCACCAACCGGGTCGTCCTGCTCTCCGACGCCCTGGCCAACTCCGGGGCCACCTCCGCCGACACCATCCTGAACCGGATCGGCGAAGCCCGGACCAAGCACGGGATCACCCTGTTCGGCGTGGGCGTGGGCAGCGAGTACAACGACGCCTTCATGGAGCAGCTCGCCGACAAGGGCGACGGGCACACCACCTACGTCTCCGACAAGGAGGGCGCCCGCAAGGTGTTCTGCGAGGACCTCCCGGCGCAGGTGCAGCTGCGGGCCCGCGACGCGAAGGCGCAGGTCGCCTTCGATCCGCAGACCGTCGAACGGTTCCGGCTGATCGGCTACGACGACCGCCGCGTCGCCGACGACGACTTCAGGAACGACGCCGTGGACGGGGGAGAGGTCGGCTCCGGCCACTCCGTGACCGCCCTGTACGCGGTCCGGCTGCGCCCCGGCGCCACCGGCCACCTGGCGACGGCGACCGTGCGCTGGCTGGACCCGCGCACCCGGGCGCCGCACGAGGAGTCCGGCCGGATCGAGGCGGCGGCCCTCTCCTCCGAGGTGTGGACCGGCGCGTCCCCGCGCTTCCAGGTCACCGCCCTGGCCGCCTACTTCGCCTCCGCCCTGCGCGAGCGCGACGGCGGCTGGGAGCGGGTGCCGGGCGCCGTCCCGCTGGGCACCCTGGCCGGGCACGCGGACCGGCTGGCCGCAAGCACCGAGGATCCGGCCGTACGGGACCTGGCGCAGGCCGTGCAGCAGGCCCGCGGACTCACCGGCTGAGGGGCCGGACGCGGGCGACGCGGGTGACGGGAGTACGGGCCGCCGCGGCCTAGCCGTTCAGCACGGCGGCCCGTACGCACAGGACGTCGGGGAGGTGTTCGGCCAGCAGCTGCCAGCTGTCCCCGTCGTCGTGGCTGGCGTACAGCTCGCCGTTGCGGTTGCCGAAGTAGATCCCGGCCGGGTCCGCGTCGTCCGTGCAGAGCGCGTCGCGCAGCACCGTGCCGTAGTGGTCCCCGGCCGGGAGTCCCTTCGTCAGGGGCTCCCAGGTCGTGCCCGCGTCCTGTGTGCGGAAGACCCGGCAGCGGTGCTCCGCCGGGACGCGGTCGGAGTCGGCGTTGAGCGGGAAGACGTAGGCGGTGCCGGGCCGGTGCGGGTGGGCGGCCACCGCGAAGCCGAAGTCGGAGGGCAGGCCGGAGCCGATGTCCGTCCAGCGGGTCCCGGCGTCGTCGCTGCGGTAGACGCCCCAGTGGTTCTGCAGGTACAGCCGGCCGTTGTCGCCCGCGTCTTGGGCGATCTTGTGCACGCACTGGCCGAACTCGGGGTCCGGATCGGGCAGGAACACCGCCGAGACCCCGTGGTTGGACGGGGCCCAGCTCGCCCCGCCGTCCGTGGTCCGGAACACCCCGGCCGTGGAGACGGCCACCGTGACGAGGTCCGGGTCGCGCGGGTCGGTGATCACCGTGTGCAGGCCCTCGCCACCGCCGCCCGGGACCCACTTGTCACGGGTCGGGTGCTCCCACAGGGGGCGCACCAGCTCGAAGGACTCGCCCCGGTCGGCCGAGCGGAACAGGGCGGCCGGCTCGGTCCCCGCGTAGACCACGCCGGGGGCCTCGGGGCCGGCCGGATGGAGCTGCCAGACCCGCTCCAGGGAGGCTCCGGTGTCCTCGGGGAACTTCACGGCGGCCGCGGCGGGCTCGCGCCAGGTCGTGCCCAGGTCGTCGGAGCTGAAGACGGACGGCCCCCAGTGCGAGCTGTCCCCGGCGGCCAGCAGCCGCGGCGCGCCGCCGCGCCGGTCGATGGCGACGGCGGAGACCGCCTGGGCGTTGAAGTGCGGTTCGCCGAACTCCCAGGTGCCGCCGGAGTCCCGGCGGCCGATGAACAGTCCCTTGCGGGTCCCCGCGAGCAGTACCACGTCGGTCATGGCCGACACCTCCGGACGTCTTTGTCCTGCACGGCAGCTTTCCCGCCAGTCTGCACCCGGCCACTGACAGCGGCGGGCCGCCGCGCGCGGGCCCGCTCCGCGACCGCCCGGTCATACGAAGGGTCTCGTACTACGAGAGTTTTCGTAGTACGGTGAATCTCGTACTTAGCGACCGGTTCCCCGGTCCTCTTCCAGACGAGTCGCCTCCGGAGAGCCCTCATGAGTGCTGCCCCCGTATCCTTCGCCGCGCTGTTCCAGCCGTGGACCATCCGCTCGGTCACCGTCCCGAACCGGGTGTGGATGGCCGCGATGTGCCAGTACAGCGCCGAGCCCTCCGGCCCGGACACGGGCGCGGCCACCGACTGGCACTTCGCGCACTACGCGGCCCGCGCCACGGGCGGCACCGGCCTGATCGTCCAGGAGGCCACGGCCGTCTCCCCCGAGGGGCGGATCTCCCCGTACGACCTCGGCATCTGGAACGACACCCAGGTCGAGTCCCTGCGCCGGATCACCTCCTTCGTCACGAGCCAGGGCGCGGTCCCCGGCATCCAGCTCGCCCACGCCGGCCGCAAGGCCTCCACCGACCGCACCTGGAAGGGCGGGCGGCCCGTCGGGCCCGAGGCGCACGGCTGGCTGCCCAGCGCCCCGAGCCCCGTGCCGTTCTCCCCGGACCACCAGGTCCCGCACGAGCTGACGGCCGGTGAGATCCACGACGTGGTGGAGCAGTTCGCGGCCGCCGCCCGGCGCGCGCTCGCCGCCGGCTACCAGGTCGTCGAGATCCACGGCGCCCACGGATACCTGATCGGCGAGTTCCTCTCCCCGCACAGCAACAAGCGCACCGACGAGTACGGCGGCTCCTTCGAGAACCGCACCCGCCTCGCCCTCGAAGTCGTCGACGCCGTACGGGCGGTGTGGCCCGAGGAGCTGCCGCTGTTCTTCCGGATCTCCGCCACCGACTGGCTGGAGGAGGACGGCTGGACCGCGGACGAGACCGTCCGGCTCGCCGGACTGCTCGAACAGCACGGCGTGGACCTCCTCGACGTCTCCACCGGCGGCCTCGCCCCCGGGGTCACGATCCCCGTCGGCCCCGGCTACCAGGTGCCCTTCGCCGCCCGGGTCAAGGCCGAAACCACCCTCCCCGTCGCCGCCGTGGGTCTGATCACCGAGCCGGAGCAGGCCGAGAAGATCCTGGCCAACGGCGAGGCGGACGCCGTCCTGCTGGGCCGCGAGCTGCTGCGCGACCCGTTCTGGGCCCGCCGCGCGGCCGCCGAGCTCGGCGCGGAGATCCGTACGCCCGAGCAGTACCACCGCTCCTGGTGAACCGGTGCGGTGCGGGGACGGGGGTCCCGCACCGCACCCGCCGTTCGGCTCCGCTCCTACGACGGTTCTCGTACGATGGAGGCGGAGACCAGGCAGCACCCAGCGAGTGGAGTACGGACATGACGGAACGTGACGCGGCCCGTGTCCTCGCCCACCCCGAGGCCGCCGAGATCCGGCTCGAAGGGGTCCTGCACGCCCTCTCCGACCCGGTCCGGCTCTCCATCGTCCGCGATCTCGCGGCCACGGAAGCCGAGCTGGCCTGCTCGTACTTCGAGCTCCCGGTCACCAAGTCCACGACCACGCACCACTTCCGGGTCCTGCGCGAAAGCGGTGTGGTGCGCCAGTGCTACCGCGGCACGGCCAAGCTGAACGGGCTGCGCCGTGCCGAGCTGGCGGAGCTGTTCCCCGGACTCCTCGACGGAGTCCTCGCGGCGGCCGCCGCCGAGCAGGCGCGCGACGGGAGCTGAGGCGGGCGGTCCGACCCGGCCCCGGGGGTCACTCGGTGCCGCCGGCCGCCGCCAGCAGGCCCGCCCAGTCCGGGATCTTGACGGAGCGCCGGCCCAGGGACCGACCCAGTTCCGCCTCGGCCTGCTCGATGGCCAGCCACCCGGGCCACCGGACGGGGCGCAGCCCGGCCTCCCGCAGGGCCTCCAGCGGATCCCGCTCCCGGTCGCGCCGGGCCAGCGCCCCCGCGTCCTGGAGCAGGGAGGAGGCCGTCTCCTTCGCGCAGGGCCGGTTCGTGCCGATGACCCCGGTCGGGCCGCGCTTGATCCAGCCCGCCACGTACTCGCCGACGGAGGCCCGGCCCTCCCGCAGCACCCGGCCCGCCGCGTGCGGGACCGTACCGCGCCGCTCGTCGAAGGGCAGCCCGTCCAGTGGCACGCCCTGGTACCCCACCGAGCGCAGGACCAGCTGCGCCGGGACGTCCTCGTAGACCCCGGTGCCGTTGACCCCGCCCAGGCCGTCGGGGGCCGTCCGCTCGAACCGCATCCCGGTGACCCGGCCGTCCGGGCCGCCGAGCACCTCCACCGGCCGCAGGAAGAACCGCAGCGCGATCCGCCGGTCCCCGCCGCCCGCCGGAGCCGCCGCCCAGCCGCGCAGCACCTCCACGTTGCGCCGGTTCACCGCGGGCAGGGCCGCGCCCGGGTCCGCGTACGCCGGGTCGAGGGCCAGCTCCGCCGGGTCGGCCAGGGCGTCCACGCCCGGCAGCGTGCCCAGCTCGCGCAGCTCCTTGGTGGTGAACTTGCCCTGCGAGGGCCCGCGCCGGGCCACCATGTGCACCGCGCGCACCCCGCTGGCGCCGAGCGCCCCCAGGGCCGGCTGCGGCATGTCGGTGGGGGCCAGCTCCGGCACGTCCCGGGCCAGGATCCGCGTCACGTCGACCGCCACGTTCCCGGCGCCGACCACGATCGCGGAATCCACCGCGGGCAGCCCGAAGGCCTCGGCCGCGGCGTCCGGATGGCCGCTGTACCAGGACACGAAGGCCGTCGCGGAGTGCACCCCGGCGAGGTCCTCGCCGGGGATGCCGAGCAGCCGGTCCCGGGCGGCGCCGACGCAGTAGACCACCGCGTGGTACAGCTCCAGGAGCCGGGCGGTGGGCAGGGCGTCCCCGCCGACCTCGACGTTGCCGAGGAAGCGGATCCGCTCGTCCTCCAGCACGGTGCGCAGGCTGCCCTGCAGGGACTTGATCTTCTCGTGGTCGGGGGCCACCCCGTAGCGCACGAGCCCGTACGGGGCCGGCAGCCGGTCGAGGACGTCGACCCGGATCCCCGGCACCTCACGCTGCTGTACGAGTGTCTGCGCGGCGTAGACCCCGCTGGGGCCCGATCCGACGACGGCGATACGAAGCACGGCGGAGCTCCTCCCGCAGGTGTTCCCAGCATGACACCGGGTGCCGGGGCCGTCAGCCCATCGCGCGCATCCGGTGGATCTCGGCGCTCTGGGTGGCCGCCACCTCGTTGGCCATCTCCTCCACGGCCGCGTTGTTGCCGGCGGCGAGGACCTCGCCGGTCATCTTCAGGGCCCCCTCGTGGTGGGCGGTCATCAGGGTCAGGAAGAGCCGGTCGAAGTCCGGCCCCCGGGCCGCGGCCAGCTCCGCCAGCTGCTGTTCGGTGGCCATGCCGGGCATCGCCGCGTGGTCGTGGCCGCCCGGGGCGGCGCTGGGCGCCGGGTTGCGGGCCGCCCATCCCTGCATCGCGCCGATCTCGGGCTTCTGCGCGGCCGCGATCCGCTCGGCGAGCCGCTTGACCCCGTCGGCCGAGGCCCGGTCGGGGGCCAGCGCGCTCATGGTCAGGGCCTGCCCGTGGTGTTCGATCATGTCGCGTACGTACGCTCGGTCCGCCGCGTTGGGGGAGTCGTCGGGCAGCTCCTTCGCCGCCTGTTCGGGGGAGAGGGTACGGGCCTTCGCGCCGGGTTTGCCGGGGGCGATCACCGCCGGCTTGCCCTCTGCCGCGCCGTCGCCGTCGCTGCAGCCGGCGAGGGGGACCAGGAGCCCGAGGGCCAGGGCCGCTGCGACGATTCGCCCGAGTGACACTTTCGCCATGTCCATGCAAAGGACCATACTGCCGGGGTCCGCGTTCCGTTCCCACCACGGGCGGAACCGACCGGACCCATGGGAGGGCACAGTGACCCCGATGCACACCAGCAGAGCGCGGCGCACATCCCTGGGAGTGGCCGCAGCCGCGGCCGGACTCCTCACCTCGTTACTGGCGGCCGGACCCGCGGCCGCCACCCCCGATCCGGGGGACCTGCTCCCGGGCGCGGGTGCGCCGCAGAGTGCCGCCACCGCGGCCGGCGCGGGACGGGAGCTCGCACCCGGAGAGATACCCGGCCAGGACGAGATCGTCCACAGCCGCAACATCAAACCCCTGGCCAACATCCCCAGCACCGACCCGAATCAGATCAACTCCGACATGACGTTCCAGGGCAAGTACGCCTACGCGGGCAACTACAACGGCTTCGTCATCTATGACATCGGCAACCCGAAGGCTCCGAAGAAGGTCACCGAAGTGCTCTGCCCCGGCGGGCAGAACGACATCTCGGTCGACGGAGACCTGCTCTTCCTGTCCACCGACTCCTCGCGCAGCGACGACTCCTGCAACAGCGTCTCGCAGCCGGCCACGGAGAAGTCCTCGTGGGAGGGCATCAGGATCTTCGACATCAAGGACAAGAAGAACCCCAAGTACATCAAGTCCGTGGAGACCCCGTGCGGTTCCCACACCCACACGCTCGTGCCGGGTGGCCGCGAGGACTACCTCTACGTCTCCTCGTACAACCCGAGCGAGACGTTCCCCGACTGCCAGCCGCCCCACGACGGCATCTCGATCGTGAAGGTCCCCAAGAAGAAGCCGACGCAGGCCGCCGTCGTGGCCTTCCCGATCCTCTTCCCGGACGGCGGCAACCCGGGCGGGCCCGTCAACCCGGGCGTCTCCAAGACCACGGGCTGCCACGACATCACCGTGCTGCCCTCCAAGGACCTCGCCGCGGGTGCCTGCATGGGTGACGGCATCCTCTTCGACATCAGCAGGCCCGAGGCGCCGCGCGTCATCGACCGGGTGCAGGACAACGTGAACTTCTCGTTCTGGCACTCGGCCACCTTCAACGAGCGTGCGAACAAGGTGGTGTTCACCGACGAGCTGGGCGGCGGTGGCGGCGCCACCTGCAACGAGGCCACCGGCCCCAACCGGGGCGCCGACGGCATCTACGAGATCACCGGCCGCGGCGACCAGCGCAAGCTCGTCTTCAAGAGCTACTTCAAGATCCCGCGCGCGCAGTCCGACACGGAGAACTGCGTGGCCCACAACGGCTCGCTGATCCCGGTCGGCGGCGGCCGCGACATCATGGTGCAGGCCTGGTACCAGGGTGGCATCTCCGTCTGGGAGTTCACCGATTCCACCAGCCCGAAGGAGATCGCCTACTTCGAGCGGGGCCCGCTGACCACCGACAAGCTCGGCCTCGGCGGCTCCTGGTCCGCGTACTACTACAACGGGCACATCTACTCGAACGACATCGTCAAGGGCCTCGACGTCCTGCGGCTCGACGACTGGCGCACGGACAGCGCCAAGTGGGTGCGGCTGGACCGGCTCAACGTGCAGACCCAGCCCGACTACCGCTGACCCGCTAGAGCCGCAAGGCGCCAAGGCGCCAAGGCGCCAAAGCGCTAACGGGGCGAGGGAAACGTTCCGCCGGGCGGCCCGCCGTCCGGCGGAACACCCAACTCCCAGTCCAGCCCGTACCGCTGGAACAGCTCGGCCCGCAGCCGGGCGGCCGGCATCGGCGCCCCCGGCAGCAGCACCGCCACCACCGCACCCATCAGCAGCGCCCGCAGCAGCGGGTAGTCGGTGTCCGCCTCCGCAGATCCGTACCGTACGACCGTGTCCCGCAGCAGCTCCGCGAGCCGCTGCTGCTCGGCGCACTGGACGAAACCCTCCGCCTGCAGGATCCCCGCCATGTGGGTCCGCATCAGCCGGGGCTGGTCCATGGCCAGCCCGAGGATCGCGTCGATGGCCCGGGCCAGGCGCTCCCTGCCCGCATCGGGTCCCGCGGGCCGGGGCTCCCGCTCCAGGGCCGCCGCCAGCGTGAGGTGCATCAGCCGGTGCACGGCGGACTGCAGGAGCTGGCGCTTGCCCGGGAAGTAGTAGGACACCAGACCGCGGGCGGCTCCCGCCCGGTCGGCGATGTCGCCCAGGGTGGTGGCTTCGAAGCCGCGCTCCGCGACGAGCTCGACCGTGGCTTGCAGCAGTCGTTCCCGGGAACGCCTGCGCAATTCTTCATTGACCGATGCGCTGCGCGGGGACATGCTTGCTCCTGCGTTGACTGGCTCGCGGCCAGTATACTCAGCGCACCGGACCGTCTGCTCTGGGCGACACGGGGGATCGCCCAGAGCAGGCACCGTCCGAGACCGAAACCGCGACCGTGAGCGCCACGAGCACCGCGCCCAGCAGCCAGCCCGCCAGGACGTCCGAGAACCAGTGGACGCCCAGGTAGATCCGGGTGAAGCCGACCCCGAGCACCGAGACCGCGGCCAGTAACACGGCCGCCGCCAGGACGGGACGGGACCGCGCGAGCGGGCGCGGGAACGGCCGCCCGGCCGCGCGTGCGGGCCCGCGCGCGAGCAGCCACACGAGCAGGCCGCAGACCACCGTCGCCGTCAGCGCGTGCCCGGACGGATAGGACGCGTAGTCCGCCGAGTCGACCGGATCCGGCCATACCGGCCGCTCCCGACCCACCAGGAACTTCAGCCCCTGGCTGACCGCCCCGGCCGCGAGGACGGCCAGGGCGATCCGCAGCGCGCACCGGCCCCCGCCCCGCCACCACAGCCACAGACAGGCCGCGCCGGCCAGGGCCCGCATGGTCCACGGATCCCACACCCAGTCGGTGAGCACCCGCATCAGCCGGGTGACCCCGGGGTGGGAGACGGCGTAGGAGTGCAGCCCGCGCGCGATGCGGCCGTCGAAGGACAGGAGCGGACCCCAGCCGACGGCCACCAGGACCGTCAGTGCGATGGAGGCGAGCGACGCGGCGAACAGCGCGCACACCAGGGGGGTCCGCAACCGTACGTGCTCGCTCCGCATCCGCCGATCCTCGCACCCGCGGCCGCCGTAGCCCCGCAAGGGCGGCGGCCCCGCGATCCCCGGCGGGCGGCCCTCAGGCGGGCGGCGCTCAGGCGGGCGGCGCTCAGGCGGGCGGCGCTCAGGCGGGCGGCGCTCAGGCGGGCGGTCCTCAGGTCAGCGCGCCGAGCCCCGGTCCGAGGGCCACCAGCACCGGAACCGCCGGAGCCAGCAGCGCCAGGGCCGTCAGCCGCATCCGGCGCACCGCAGACAGCCGGGGCGCGGCCGCCAGCAGCCGCCGGACCCGTTCGGGGACGTGGGAGTGCGGCGCGGGGGACGGGCCGAAGACCCCGCGGTCCTCGTTCAGCCCGATCAGGGCCAGAGCGGTGGTCAGGCGCCCGTACCGCCGCGAGGCCACGTCGTCGGCCGCCAGCTCCACCAGCCGGTGCATCTGCGCCTCGAACGCGGCGAAGACCGGGATCTGCGGGAAGCCCCCGGACAGCGCCCGCGAGCAGTTCAGCAGCCAGTCGTGCCGGGCCGCCGCGTGCCCCTGCTCGTGGGCCAGCACGGCGTCCAGCTGACTCCCCTTGAGCCGGCCCAGCGCCGCCGTCGTGACCACCAGCTGCGGGACCGGACCGGGCAGCCACCAGCTGTCGGGCCGCCGCCCCTCCAGCACCACGAGCCGCGCCCCGGCGGCCTGCTCCCCGGGCAGCAGCGGGGCCCGCAGCAGCAGTTCGGCGCCCTGCGCGCGCCGCCGGGCGCGGGCCCGCAGGATCTCCCGGGCCAGCATCGCCCCGGTCCACAGCCCGCAGCCCGCCAGTGCGACGGCGGTGCCCGCGGCCCAGAGCCCGCCCGCCGCGTCCAGCGCGTAGGCGTCGACCACGCCGTGCGGCGCCGGGGCGAACAGCCGGCCCCGCACGGCCTGCCAGGCGGCGGCCGCGCTGAGCAGCATCGACAGGGCGAAGCACAGGAGCACGGCCCCGACCACGCACTGCCACACCCACAGGGCCACGACGGGTTCGCGCTCGGGCCATTGGGCCCGGGCCAGCAGGCGGGGTGCGAGCACCGCGGTCAGGGCGCCGAGCAGCAGGAGAACGGCGGGGACCATCATGGGCCCCAGCCTAGGAGCGTGCGACTACCTGCGGGTATGGTCCTGGCCAAGGGTGACGCAGGACACGTTTGCCCGCGCCGGTGGCGGCCTCACATCGTGAGCAGCATCGCCAACATCCCGATTCCCATGGCCAGTCGGCAGGCCCGGATCACTTCCGCCGGTCCGGCGGGGGCTCCCGTGCCGCCCGTACCGCCCGTGCCGCCGGCGGTGACCAGCCGGGCGCCGCCCAGCACCACGTACCCGGCGTAGTAGAGGAGCAGCAGGCCGGTGAGCAGGGGCAGCCCGGCGCCCTGCCCGTGGGCATGGCCGGAGGAGCCCGGGGCCGCGCCCGACCCGGCGGCCAGCACCATGTAGACCATGGTCAGCGAGCCCACCAGATGGTGCGCGTGGTGCGGGCCGGCGCGCAGCAGCCACAGTGCGTGCAGCGCCGCCCCGCAGAAGACGGCGCCCAGCACGGGAGCCTGCCAGCCGCCGCCCAGCCGCAGGGGCACCGCCATCAGGGCCATGCCGAACCCCATCGCCGCCTCCCCGGCCGCCGGTCCGCCGCCGGCTCTCCCCGCGCGCCGCAGACAGTACGCCCCGCTCACCGCGCAGAGCAGGACCAGCAGCCAGGCGGAGACGGAGGTGGAGAGGGACGTGGCGGGACCGTGCACGGCGGAACCTCCCGGTTCGTCGGCTTCACCGGAAGAGATGCCCCCTTCACACGGCCATCACGCCGGGCGAGGTTAGGCTCTGTGCGACCACCGGAAGACGCACCTCGCACACCCAGCGCAGAACGGAGCCCTCGATGCCGAGCGCCGCCCCCCACGCCTTGACCTACCGCAGTGCCGTGGAGGCGGACATCCCGGAGCTCGTGACGCTCGTGGAATCGGCGTACCGGGGCGATGCGAGCCGCGGCGGCTGGACCACCGAGGCGGACTTCCTCGACGGGCAGCGGACCGACGCCGAGGACGTGGCCCGGATCGTCGCGCACCCCGAGGGCATGCTCCTCGTGGCGGAGCGCGACGGCGGGATCGTCTCCTGCTGCCACCTCGAACACCGCGGTGACCACGTCTACTTCGGCATGTTCGCGGTCCGCCCCGGTCAGCAGGGCGGCGGGCTGGGCAAGGAGGTCATGCAGGAGGCGGAGCGGCGCGCCCGCGAGCAGTGGGCGGCCAAGGAGATGCGGATGACCGTGATCAACGTACGGGAGGAGCTCATCGCCTTCTACGTGCGCCGCGGCTACGAGCGCACCGGCGAGATGAGCCCCTTCCCCTACGGGGACGAGCGGTTCGGCGTCCCGCTCCGCGACGACCTGGCCTTCGAGCTGCTGGTCAAGACGCTGTAGCCGCCGGGGCGGGAGCGGGAGCGGCGCCTTCGGCCCGCCGCCGCTCCGCCGTGCGCGGTCCTCAGGCGGTGAAGCGGCCCGTGGAGCGGATCTCGGGGAAGTCGGTGAGCACGCCGTCGAGTTCGAGGGCCCGCGCCAGCCGCAGCCGCTCCAGCGTGTTGACGATCCACCCCGTCACGCGCAGTCCGGCCTCGTGCGCCGACTCCACGGTGTGCAGGGTGAGGTGGCCGATGTTGAGGGCCACCGTCTCCGCGCCCGCCAGGGCGGCCCGGGCGACGACCTCCCCGGCGTCCGCCGGGGTCTGGTTCGCGTAGAGCACGGTCCGCACGCCCGGCACCAGCCGGGCCGCCTCCACGATCACCTCGTCGCGGAACGACGCCACTTCCACCCGGCCGGTCAGATCGCGGCGCAGCAGCAGCTCCGCGAAGGTTCCGACGGCGGCGAGGTCGTGGACCTGGATCCGGAGCGGGGCGCGGACCGCGTCGACGACCTCGTCCAGGACCGGCACGTGCTCGCCGTCCCCGGCGTCCAGCCCGCGCAGTTCGGCCAGGGTCAGATCGGCCACGGCCCCCGAGCCGTCGGTGGTCCGGTCCACCTCGGCGTCGTGCAGGACGACGAGGGCGCCGTCCTTGCTGAGCCGCACGTCCAGCGCGACGACGTCCATGCCGGAACGTTCCGCGCGGACGAACGAGCGCAGCGTGTTCTCCGGTTCGACACCCATGACCCCGCGGTGTCCGATGGTGAGGAAAGTCAAGGTTCTCATCCTTCCGTCGACGGCGGCTCCCCGCGCGGTCGCGGTGTCCCGACCGGCCGCGCGCGATGTGAGGCGCATGCTAGTGCGCCCCGCGAGCGATGAAACCGCCTTTGCGGGGCCTTCGCAACGCCCTCCGGCCGCTTCCCGACGGGCCCGCCGGGGGCGGGGGAGCACCCGGCGCGGCCCGCGTGGTCACCCGGGGGTGGGCGCGTCCCCGCCGGCTTGACGTTCCTGCCCGCTCAGGTCCTCCAGCCCTTCGAGGTCCGCGAGCAGCGCCCGCGTCAGCTCCAGTTCGGCCAGGTGCTGGCGCTCGCTCCAGCGCAGGGCGAGGACCGGGAAGGCCCAGTCCGGCTCGGCGGCCGCGTGCGCCATGGCCTCCCGTACGGAGGCCAACTCCTCGGTGGTGCGCTCCAGATGCTCCGTCACCATCGCGCGCAGCCGCTCCGGCTCGGCCAGGTGCCCGAGCCATACCCGCAGCAGCAGCCCGTGCTTGAGCACCGGGGGCCCCGCCTCGGCGGTGTCGGAGGCCCACCCGGCCAGCGCCTCGCGCCCGGCGGGGGTGATGCCGTAGCGACGCTTGGCCCGGACCTCTTCGGGCCCCGAGCGCACGGAGGCCGCGTAGCCGAGCTCCTCCAGGCGGCGCAGTTCGGCGTAGATCTGGCTGATGGCCGGGGACCAGTAGAAGAAGCGCAGCGAGGAGTCCGCCCACTTCTTCAGCTCGTAGCCGGTCCGCTCCCCGGGGAAGGAGAGGAGACCGAGAACCGCCCACGCGGTCGGTGGAAGCTCTTGCTTCTTCGGCGTCTGACTACTAGTCATATTTCGAATAGAAGTGAGACCGGGTACGGGACGCAACCCTGGAGGCACCGTGAAATTCTCCGTGATCTTCGAAGCTCAGCTCGCCGACCCGACCGTGGAACGGGAGCACCAGGTCATCCGGGACTGCGTCGAGCAGGCCGTGCTCGCCGAGCAGATGGGGTTCGACCGGATCTGGGCCGTGGAGCACCACTCCTTGAAGTGGTATGCCCATATGTCCGCTCCCGAGATCTTCCTGACCTGGGTGGCGGCCCGGACCAACACCATACGCATCGGCCACGGCGTCGTGTGCATGCCCTTCGCCTTCAACCATCCCGTCCGGGTCGCCGAGCGTGCCGCGATGCTCGACCTGCTCTCCGGCGGGCGGGTCGACCTCGGGGCCGGGCGGGGCGGCACCGTGCAGGAGACCTCGCTGTGCGGGGTGGACAAGGAGCGCACCACCGCGGAGGTGGAGGAGGCGCTGCGGATCATCGGGAAGGCCTGGCAGGAGGAGGAGCTGGAGTACCACGGGGAGCTCATCGACATCGATCCGCACCCCATCCTGCCGCGGCCGAGCCAGCGTCCCCATCCGCCGCTGTTCCTCGCGTGCAGCCGGGCCGAGACCCTGGTGCAGGCCGCGGAACTGGGCGTGGGGGCCCTGGTGATGGGATTCGCGGGGCCCGGGTCCATCGCCGGGATGCGCTCCGTCTACGACGCCGCGATCGCCGGCCGCGACGGCGGCCGCTTCGTCTCGACGGCCGTCAACGACCACTTCTCGGTGCTCTGCCCGACGATCGTGCTCGACGACCCCGAGGAGGCCCGCCGGATCGGGATCCGGGGGCAGCGGTTCTTCGCGCAGTCCATCGGCCACTGGTACGGCGGGGCGGGGGTGCCGGACGAGGCGGTGGTCGCGGGCGCCGACGAGGGGGCCGAGATGCGCAGGGCGGCCGAGCAGGTGGTGGCCCGGCTGCACGAGCAGGACATCCCGGTCCGGCCCACCGCCACGGCCACCTTCAACGCGGACCACGCCTACGGGAGCGCGGACGAGGCGATCGCGTACGCGGAGCGGCTGCGGGAGGCGGGGGCCGACGAGATCATGTGCCTCATCCAGATGGGCACCGTGCCGCAGGAGGCCTGCCTGGAGACCCTGCGGCAGTGGGGCGAGAAGGTCATCCCGCACTTCGCGGACCAGCGGGCGTAGGGGCCGCCGCCGTGAGCGAAGAAACGGCCGGAGCGGCCCCGGGGGACGAGACGGCCCCGGCGGCCCCGGGTGACCGGCTCGATCCCGCCGCCCGCCCCTACGCCGACGCGCTGGCCGCCCTCTTCCCCGACCTCGGGGGCCGCGTCACCGACGCCGACGAGGCCCGCCGGATCCTCGCCGCCGTGCCCGCGACGGCCCGGCCGGCCGTCGTGGGCGCCGTGGAGGACCGGGAGGTCCCCGGGCCCGCCGGGGCGCCGCCCGTCCCCGTGCGCGTCTACTACCCCGACCCGGAGCGGTGGCCGGGGTCCCGGCCCACCGTGGTGTTCTGCCACGGCGGCGGCTGGGTCCTCGGTGACCTCGACGGCTACGACGCCACCGCGAGGGCGCTCTGCCGGGCCTCCGGCGCCGTCCTGGTCTCGGTGGACTACCGGCGGGCGCCCGAGGCCCGCTTCCCCGCCGCCCTCCACGACGCGTACGCCGCCCTGTGCTGGGCCGGCGCGCACCTCGACCAGCTCGGCGGGGACCCGGACGCGCTGGTCGTGGCCGGCGACAGCGCCGGCGGAAACCTCGCGGCCGCCTGCTGTCTGCTGGCGCGCGAGCGCGGGGGCCCCGCCGTCGCGCTGCAGGTGCTGATCTACCCGTGCCTGGACGCCGCCCAGGACACCGGGTCCTACCGGAGCAACGCCGAGGGGTACTTCCTGACCGCGGCGCACCTGCGCTGGTTCTGGGAGCAGTACCTCGGCCCCGGCGGCGACGGCGGCCATCCGCTGGCCTCCCCGCTCGCCGGGGACCCGCGGGGGCTGCCGCCCGCGCACGTGGTGGTCGCCGGCTGCGATCCGCTGCGGGACGAGGGGGAGGCGTACCACCACCGGCTGCTCGGGGCCGGGGTCCGTTCGGCCCTCGACTCCCACCCCGGGATGTTCCACGGGTTCCTCGCCCTGGCCGGAGTCCTCCCCGAGGCCCGGCAGACCTTGGCGCGACTGGGCGAAGTCATCGACTCCACCCGTAAGAACGGGAAGACTTCCGGTGAAACTGGGGGTGACGCAGGATAATTTCCCGGATCTCCTCTTGAGCGGAAGAGCCTCACGCGCTTACGCTGTGCCGACGTGAGGTTCTCCTGTGGAGGAAGTGACATGACGGAAACTCTTGTGCCGGGTACCGGCGGTGCCGTGATAACCGCTGGTGTACGGGTGGTCGACCACCCGGCGTGGCCCGAGCTCAAGGCCGCCGTGGAGGAGATCCGGCCCTGGCAGTCGGCCGACGGCTCCATCGACTTCGAGGCCGAGGGCGAGCACGCCCGTGCCACCGTCCAGGCCGCGGTCGAGCGCGTGATCGAGGGCATCGAGGCGCTGTCGCCGCTGCTCCCGCACGCAGCCCCGTACCACCGCGCCCTCGTCGGCGACCTGCGCAAGTGGGCCGACGGCGGCTTCGGCGTGCCGGACTTCCTCGACTCCCTGCTGGCCTTCGCCCCGGCCGCCGAGCGCGCCGACGGGCTCCAGCACCTCGTGGTCTTCCCGATGTACACGCAGAACGGCAACCCGGACCGCAACCTCGAAGCCGTCGTGCTGAAGATGGTGTGGCCCGAGTGGCTCTCCGAGCTGGAGCGCACCCGGTACGACAACCCGCTGTTCCTCGGCATCACCTTCGAGGACTTCACCCCGGGCTACGACACCCACTCCGCCGTGCTCTTCCCGGAGACCATCGCGGTGCGCGAGGCCCCCGAGCGCTTCACCTGGGGCGGCATCTTCTGCGACCGCGAGGCCGCCCGCTACCGCAAGGTCACCGAGGCCGCCGTGGACATCCTGGGCATCGAGCTGCCCGAGGACATCGCCCGGATGGTCGAGGACCAGGAGCGCTGCGAGAAGGCCTTCGTCCTGTGGGACATGGTCCACGACCGCACCCACAGCCACGGTGACCTGCCGTTCGACCCCTTCATGATCAAGCAGCGCCAGCCGTTCTGGATGTACGGCCTGGAGGAGCTGCGCTGCGACCTCACCGCCTTCAAGGAGGCCGTGAAGCTGGAGTCCGAGGGCAACGAGCACGGCCGCGACGTGCAGTACGCCGTCCTCTTCGACCGGATGTTCCGCTTCCCGGTGTCCGGCGACCGCACCCGCAACTACGACGGCCTCGGCGGCCAGCTCCTCTTCGCGTACCTCCACAAGCACGACGTCGTGCGCTGGACGGACAACAAGCTGAAGATCGACTGGATGCGCGCCCCGCAGGTCACCAACCAGCTCTGCGCCGAGATCGAGGACCTCTACCGGGCCGGCATCGACCGCCCGAAGCTCGTCCACTGGTTCAAGGCGTACGACCTGGTCGCCGAGTACCTCGCCCCCCACCCGGGCTCCAAGTGGGCCAAGGGCCCCGACGCCCTGGACCTGACGCAGCCGCCCCGCAAACTCGTGGACGACGTGCTTCCGGACGAGTTTCCGCTCAGCATGTTCTATGAGGCCCTGGCCAAGAAGCTCAAGGGCGTGATCGCCTCGACCAAGGGCATCACGGCAGGGAACGCCGCGGAACGCGAGACCGCCGCGCGGGTCGCCGCGTGAGCGCTCGCCCACAGGAGGCTGCACAGATGAACGGCTCCGGTAACGGAAACGGAAAGCTCCACGGGGCGGTAGTGGCGGTGGCGGGGGCCGGCGGGCCCGCCGGCCGCGCCACCCTGCTCCGCCTCGCCGAGGCGGGAGCCGTGGTCGTCGCCTCCGACGCCGACGCGGCCCGGCTCGCGGAGGCCGTGGACGCCGCGCGCTACGCCCACGGCGGCGCCACCATCACCGGTGACACCGTCGACCTGCTCGACCTGGACGCCACCAAGGCCTGGGCCGAGCAGACCGAGAAGGAGTTCGGCCGCATCGACGGCCTGGTCCACCTCGTCGGCGGCTGGCGCGGCAGCAAGACCTTCACCGACGTCGACCTCGCGGACTGGACCTTCCTGGAGAAGCTCCTCATCCGCACCGTCCAGCACACCTCCCTCGCCTTCCACGACGGGCTGCTGCGCAGCGCCGTAGGACGCTACGTGCTGGTCAGCCAGTCCGGTGCGCACAAGCCGGTCGCCAACAACGCCGCGTACAACGCGGGCAAGGCGGCGGCCGAGGCCTGGACGCTCGCGATGGCGGATTCCTTCCGCAAGGCGGGTGGCGAGGACGGCCCGGGCGCCGCTGCTGCGATCCTGGTGATCAAGGCATTGGTACACGACGCGATGCGCGCCGAGCGTCCCACTGCGAAGTTCGCGGGCTTCACCGACGTCAAGGAGCTGGCCGAGGCCATCGCCGGCGTCTGGGAGCGGCCCGCCACCGATGTGAACGGACAGCGCCTGTGGCTCACCCCCCAACCGTGAAGACCGGTGCCGCGAAGGCCGGTCCCGTGAAGACCGCGATACGCAAGTCCGCCGCGCACACCGACGCCCGCCGGCACCACGACCCGGCGGTGCGCGGTTTCGCGAGCGACAACTACGCCGGGATCCACCCGGAGATCCTCGCGGCCATCGCGCTCGCCAACGGCGGCCACCAGGTCTCCTACGGCGACGACGAGTACACCGAGAACCTCCAGCAGGTCTTCCGCGGCCACTTCGGAGCGCACGCCGAGGCCTACCCGGTCTTCAACGGCACCGGCGCCAACGTGACCGCCCTGCAGGCGCTGACCGACCGCTGGGGCGCGGTGATCTGCGCCGAGTCGGCGCACATCAACGTCGACGAGGGCGGTGCGCCCGAGCGGATGGCGGGCCTCAAGCTGCTCACCGTCCCCACGCCGGACGGCAAGCTCACCCCCGAGCTCATCGACCGGCAGGCCTGGGGCTGGGAGGACGAGCACCGGGCGATGCCGCAGGTCGTCTCGATCACCCAGAACACCGAGCTCGGCACGGTCTACACCGTGGACGAGATCCGGGCCATCTGCGAGCACGCGCACGCCAAGGGGATGAAGGTCCACCTCGACGGCGCCCGGATAGCCAACGCCGCGGCCTCGCTCGACGTGCCGATGCGCAGCTTCACCAACGCGGTCGGCGTGGACGTGCTGTCCTACGGCGGCACCAAGAACGGGATGATGGCCGGCGAGGCCGTCGTCGTGCTGAACCCGGACTCCGTCCGGCAGATGAAGCACATCCGCAAGATGTCGATGCAGCTCGCCTCGAAGATGCGCTTCGTGTCGGTGCAGCTCGAAGCGCTCCTCGCGAAGGACCTGTGGCTGCGCAACGCCCGCCACGCCAACGCGATGGCGCAGCGGCTGGCGGCCGGGGTGCGCGAGACCGACGGGGTGGAGATCCTCTACCCGGTGCAGGCGAACGCGGTGTTCGCGCGGCTTCCGCACGAGGTCTCGCGGCGGCTGCAGGAGCGCTACCGCTTCTACTTCTGGGACGAGATCGCGGGCGACGTCCGGTGGATGTGCAGCTACGACACCCAGGAAGAGGACGTGGACGGCTTCCTCCAGGCCCTCAAGGAAGAGCTGGCTCGCTAGCGCCGCGAATCCACCCCCATAGATTTATAGGCATGCAGGGTCCTGCATGAGTATGCTCCTGGATCATGGAATTGATCCAGGAGCATACTGAGCTTGCCGCCTACCTGGCCGCCGATGACGTCGTGGACCACGACCATCCGCTGGTCCAGGAGACGGCCGACGCCCTGTGGACTGCCACCGGCGATGCATATTCATACGCCAAGGTGGCCTTCGAGTTCGTCCGCGACACCATCCCGCACTCCGCCGACTCCGGGGACGACCGCGTCGCCTGGCGCGCCTCCGACGTCCTGGATACGCGCAACGGGATCTGCTACGCTAAGTCCCACGCGCTGACCGCGCTGCTGCGAGCCCGGGGCATCCCGGCCGGCCTCTGCTACCAGCTCCTGGGCGACGCCGAGGGGGCGAACCCCGTCGTCCACGGCCTCGTCGCGCTGCGCCTGCCCGGCAGCGAGCACTGGTCCCGGGTGGACCCCCGGGGCAACAAGCCGGGCGTGGACGCCCAGTTCACCCTGGACCGCGAACAACTCGCCTTCCCCGTACGTCCGGAGCTCGGCGAGATCGACTACCCCGGGCTGTACGTGACCGGTCACCCGGCCACGCTCAAGGCGCTCCAGGAGTCCGCGGACCGGCCGCAGTTGATGCGGAACCTGCCGACGGCACTGTAACCGCAGGGGTGGCGGAGCCAGTCGTCTCCCGTACGCGGCCGCGCGCCGTCACCACGGTGTGCAGCAGGGCGGCGGCCAGTTGCAGGACCGCGATCGCGAGCACCAGGATCCCGGGCCGGACATCGGCGGCGAGCCCCACCAGGGCGGCGCCCGTCGAGGCGGCCGTCACCTTCAGCCCGGCGCCGAGGGTGAACACCTGGGTCCGCGTCCCGTCGGGCGCGAACTCCGAGCGGATCCGCAGGGTGGCCGTCAGCAGCGGCCCGTCGCACACCCCGGCCGCGGCGAACGCCACGGCCGCGAGCGGGAGGGACGGGGTGAACGCGGCCACCGTCAGCGCCACCCCGGTCGCCGCCATGGCCCAGCGGGCGAGCCGGCCCGGGGAGACGCTCGTGATCCTGCCCAGCGTCAGGGAGCCGGTCAGGGCGCCCAGGGCGAAGGCGGTCATCAGCACGCCGCCGCCGCCCGGGCTGCCGAGCGAGGTGGCCAGGAGGACCGAGGTGACGGTGAGCGCCCCGAGGCCCAGGAAGGCCAGGGTCGTGGCCGAGGTGATGGCCCGCAGCTGCCGGACCCGCCACAGGGCGGCCAGCCCGGCGCCCATCCCGACCCGGGGTGCGCCGGGGCCCGGCTCCGGGCCGCCGTGCGGGCTCCCGTACGGAAGGGTCGCGGCCAATGCCGCCGCCAGTGCGCCGGACGCGGCCAGGAGGCCCATCGCCGGCCCGGCCGAACCGAAGGCCGCGACCAGGCTGACGGCCGCCGGAGCGGTGACCGCGGCGCCGTTGTAGGTCGACGCGTCCCAGCCGTACGCCCGGTCCCGCGCGGGACCGGGCGGGATCAGCCCCGCCACCAGGCTCGACAGCCCGCCCGTCACCATCGGCCCGCAGGAGCCGCCGAGCACCGCCACCGCGAGCACCACCGGGGTCGGGGCCCGCCCGAGCAGGAGCGCCAGCGCCGCCACGGCCGTGGTGAATCCCGCCAGGGCGCCCACGTGGAAGAGGCGGGGCCGGCGCGACCTGGCCGCGGCGACGCCGGCGAGCGGGGCCGCGAGCACGTGCGGGGCCAGCCAGGCGGTCAGGACGAACGCGCCGTGGGCCGCGCTCCCGGTCCGCTGGAGGGCGAGCAGCACGACGGCCATGCCCATGCCCTCGGAGGCGAAGCGGGCCGCCAGTGCGGCGGCCAAGTACCGTCCGAGCCCCGGCATCCCGGCCCCTTTCGCCAGGTGACGTGGCAGAGGGTGCGAGGCTACGTCATACGGGTGTAGGGCGAAAGGATCGCGGTTTTCCCGCCACCCCTGCCCTACCAGAAGCACTTCGAGGCGTGGGAGACGCTGACCCACGCGGAGAACCCGAACTGACGCACCGCGACGCCGGATTGCGGCCCCGCCCGGGACGGGCCGGGCCGCGATCCGTACGAAAGGCTCAGCCGGCTTCCTTGACCTGCGCCGGGGTCGGCGCGGTGCCGCCGAGGTGGGCCGGCAGCCACCAGGAGTCCTCGGTGCCCTTGGGCTTGGCCGGGTAGGCGGCCTGGGCGGCGTCGAGCAGTTCCTGCACCCGCTCGCGCAGCCGGCGGGTGATGGCCCCGGCGTACTGGTCGGAGGGCGCCTCCAGCGGCTCGCCCACCCGCATCGTCACCGGGATGTGGCTGCGCTTGAGGTCCTTGGGACGGCCCTTGGTCCACATCCGCTGTGTCCCCCACAGCGCCACCGGGATCAGCGGGACACCGGCCTCCTGGGCCATGCGCGCCGCACCGGACTTGAAGCTCTTGAGCGTGAAGGACTGGGAGATCGTCGCCTCCGGGAACACGCCGATGATCTCGCCGGAGCGCAGCGAGTCGAGCGCGTGCTGGTAGGCCGTCTCACCCTGGGCGCGGTCCACCGGGATGTGCTTCATCGCGCGCATCAGCGGACCGGACACCTTGTGCCGGAACACCGACTCCTTCGCCATGAAGCGGACGAGCCGCTTCTGCGGGCGCGCGGTCAGCCCGGCGAAGATGAAGTCCAGGTAGCCGATGTGGTTCGACACCAGAACGGCCCCGCCCTTGAGCGGGATGTTCTCGGTGCCCTTCATGTCGATGCGGACGTCGAGCGCACGGAAGAGGGTGTGCGCGGCACCGATAACCGGGGGGTAGACGAGCTCAGCCATGGTGGGGAGACCCCGCTTTCTGCCTGGAGGTGCTCCCGGCCGGAAGTTACGGCAGCGTAGGTACGCGGCCATGGGGATCGTGCCCCATACGAGAGCCGCAGGCCAGCCCAGACGCCCGTGCCCGGCGAGATTCTCGTCACGCAGGGAATGCGGCGGGCCCGTGGGGCGCTCGGATCAGCGTACGACCGTACCGGGATGATGGCCGAGTGCCCGTACGGGCACGGTGAAGGCGGAGACGGCGGAGACGGCGGAGACGGGGGCGCGGGTGCGCGCAGGTGAGCGGGACGAGGGCGCGGGCCGGGGCGAGGGCCACGGCGAGGGCCACGGCGAGGGCCGGCTGGGCATCGCCGAGCTGGGCGCCGAGCCGGGGGAGCGGGCCACGCTCGTGCAGTTCTCCAGCGCCTTCTGCCAGCCCTGCCGGGCCACCCGGCGGATCCTGGACGAGGTCGCGGAGATGGTCGGGGGCGTCCGGCACATCGAGATCGACGCCGAGAAGAACCTGGACCTCGTACGGGCCCTCGGCATCGAGAAGACCCCGACCGTACTGGTCCTCGACGCGGCCGGCCGGATCGTGCGGCGGGCCGTCGGGATGCCGCGCAAGGCGGACGTGATCGCCGCCCTGGGCGCCGCCGTGTGACCCGGGCGCGGAACGCGGCGACCTGCGGCACGCCGGGGCCGCCGTGGAGGGCGCGGGCGTCCGGTGAGCCGGTACGCGCGTCCGCACGCAGCGTGACGCGCCCTACATCTGCCCGATCAGGCTTGACTGTGTACACGGGAGATCGCCACGCTTGCGATATGCGGTATGAACTCCTGCTTTACGGACGGGGCACCTCCTGATGACGGCTCCGACGGCTCCGTCCCCACGGACCGAGGCCGGTCTGCCCGGCTCGCCCGCACTGTTGCGCTCGGTGTTCCGCCGGCACGCCGCGGGCGTCGCCGTGATCACCGCCGAGAGCGGTGGCCGGCCGGCGGGTTTCACCGCGACCTCCCTCAACTCCGTCTCGGCCGACCCCCCGCTGCTGTCGTTCACCATCGGCACCGGGTCCTCCAGCTGGCCCGCGATACGTGACTCCGAGCACCTCGGGGTCCACATACTCGGCGAGCACCAGGCGGAGCTGGCCGGGCTGTTCGCGCGCAACGGGGCCGACCGCTTCGGGCCGGCGACCGACTGGGCGCCGGGCCCGCACGGGGTTCCGGTGCTGGGCGGCGTGCCGGCCTGGCTGGTGTGCCGGGTCGTGGCGCGGGTTCCGGCCGGCGAGCACCGGGTGATCATCGCGGAGGCGGTCGCCGGGGACCCGGCGGGGGACCCCGTGGGGGATCCGGCCGGCGAGGGGCGTCCGCTGCTGTACCACCAGGGGCGCTTCAACGCGTTGAGGGACTGAATCGTCCCTGCTGGGGCCGGTTCCGCCGGCGTTGGCCAGATCACAGTTCACCGGCCTTGCAACCTGGCGGAACCCGCTGTGTACTGACGAGTAACATTCCTGACGGGGCGCGGGCCGCCCCGGCGGGAACGGCCCGAGATGGCGCCTATGCTGCCTGAACAAGGCGGTACCAGAAATGTCGATGCGGTAGGAGAGCCGGCGTGAGCCTGAGGATCGTTGTCTGTGTGAAGTACGTGCCCGACGCCACTGGCGACCGGCAGTTCACCGAAGACCTGACCGTCAACCGTGACGACGTCGACGGCCTGCTGTCGGAGCTCGACGAGTACGCCGTCGAGCAGGCGCTGCAGATCGCCGACGAGGCCGACGATGCGGAGATCACCGTCCTGACGGTGGGCCCCGAGGACGCGAAGGACGCGCTGCGCAAGGCGCTGTCGATGGGTGCCGACAAGGCCATCCACGTCGAGGACGACGACCTGCACGGCAGCGACGTCATGGCGACCTCGCTGGTGCTCGCCAAGGCGATCGAGAAGGCCGGTTACGACCTGGTCATCACGGGCATGGCCTCGACCGACGGCACCATGGGTGTCCTCCCGGCGATCCTGGCCGAGCGCCTGGGCGTCCCGCAGGTCACCCTGCTCTCCGAGGTCAAGGTCGAGGACGGTGTCGTCACCGGCCGCCGCGACGGTGACACCGCGAGCGAGCAGCTGGAGGCCTCCCTCCCCGCGCTCGTCTCGGTGACGGACCAGTCGGGCGAGGCCCGCTACCCGTCCTTCAAGGGCATCATGGCGGCCAAGAAGAAGCCGGTGGAGTCCTGGGACCTGGAGGAGCTGGAGATCGAGTCCGACGAGGTCGGTCTCGAAGGCTCCTGGACCGCGGTCGACTCCGCGACCCAGCGTCCGGCCCGCACCGCCGGCACGATCGTCAAGGACGAGGGCGAGGGCGGCAAGTCGCTGGCCGAGTTCCTGGCCGGCCAGAAGTTCATCTAAGAGCTTCGGCCATCCCTCGACAGTCCCCCTGACTACTTCGCATTCGCAGGAGCATCCCCATGGCTGAAGTCCTCGTCTACGTCGACCACGTCGACGGCGCCGTCCGCAAGCCCACCCTTGAACTGCTGACCCTGGCCCGCCGCATCGGCGAGCCCGTCGCCGTCGCCCTCGGCGCCGGTGCCGAGGCCACCGCCGCCGTGCTCGCCGAGCACGGTGCCGTCAAGGTCCTCACCGCCGACGCCCCGGAGTTCTCCGACTACCTCGTCGTACCGAAGGTGGACGCGCTCCAGGCCGCGTACGACGCCGTCTCCCCGGCCGCCGTACTGCTCCCCTCCTCCGCGGAGAACAAGGAGATCGGCGCCCGCCTGGCCGTCCGCATCGGCTCCGGCATCATCACCGACGCCACCGACCTGGAGGCGGGTGACGAGGGCCCGGTCGCGACGCAGGCCGCGTTCGCCGCGTCCTTCAGCGTCAAGGCCCGCGTCTCCAAGGGCACCCCGGTCATCACCGTGAAGCCCAACTCGGCCCCGGTCGAGGCCGCTCCGGCCGCCGGCACCGTCGAGGCGCTCGCCGTCACCTTCGGCGCCCTGGCCACCGGCACCAAGGTCACCTCCCGCACCCCGCGCGAGTCGACCGGCCGCCCCGAGCTGACCGAGGCCGCGATCGTGGTCTCCGGCGGCCGCGGCGTCAACGGCGCCGAGAACTTCCACATCATCGAGGCCCTCGCGGACTCCCTCGGTGCGGCCGTCGGCGCCTCGCGCGCGGCCGTGGACGCCGGCTGGTACCCGCACTCCAACCAGGTCGGCCAGACCGGCAAGTCGGTCTCCCCGCAGCTGTACATCGCCTCCGGCATCTCGGGCGCGATCCAGCACCGCGCCGGCATGCAGACGTCGAAGACGATCGTCGCGATCAACAAGGACGCCGAGGCCCCGATCTTCGACCTCGTCGACTACGGCGTGGTCGGCGACCTCTTCGCCGTCGTCCCGCAGCTGACCGACGAGATCAAGGCGCGCAAGGGCTAAAACCCTGCCGCAGGCGTTGACCTGCGGGTAAGTGGTCTCCGGGGCCGTGTGGTGTTTCTCACCACACGGCCCCGAGTCGTTTGTCCAGGACGGCGGAGGGACCATTGACTGGGCGGAACCCCGTGACTAAATTCTGTAATGCGGATCTAAGATTCCGTGAAGCGGAAAAGAGGAGAGTGCACGATGGGTCAGCAGGAGAAGGTGGCGACGAGCCTCGCAGGCGCGGTCAGCGAGGGCATCAGCGCTTCCCTCAAGCCGGTGGACGCGGAACTCGCGCGCCACTACCCGGGCGACCCCGGCACCCGTCAGCCCATCCACACGGTCTACGTGCCCGGTGACGTCTTCGCGGCGGACACCATCCGTACCTGGGGCGACCAGGCCCTCGCGGCCCTCGACGAGCACGCCCCGGACGCCGCGACCTTCGCCAAGGTGCTCGGCATCTCCGACGAGCTCGCGGTACCGGTCTACGACCGCGTCCGCGCCAAGCTCGCCTCCGAGCCCATCGAGGACCTGCGCGTCGACTTCGAGGACGGCTTCGGCGTCCGCTCCGACGAGGAGGAGGACCAGGCCGCGGCCCGCGCCGCCCGCCTCGTCGCCGAAGCCTTCTCCAACGGCACGAACGCCCCGTACATGGGCATCCGGATGAAGTGCATGGAGTCCAACGTCCGCGACCGCGGCATCCGGACCACCGACATCTTCCTCTCCGGCCTGCTCGCGCACGGCGGCCTGCCCGAGGGCCTGGTCCTGACCCTGCCCAAGGTCACCTACCCCGAGCAGGTCACGGCCTTCGTGCAGCTGCTGGAGGCCTTCGAGACCGCCCGCGGCCTGCGCCCGGGCCGGATCGGCTTCGAGATCCAGATCGAGACCAGCCAGTCCATCCTGGCCTCCGACGGCACCGCCGCGGTCGCCCGGATGATCGAGGCCTCCAAGGGCCGCGCCACCGGCCTGCACTACGGCACCTTCGACTACAGCGCCTGCGTCGGCGTCTCCGCCGCGTACCAGTCGAGCGACCACCCCGCCGCCGACCACGCCAAGGCGATCATGCAGGTCGCGGCCGCCGGCACCGGCGTGCGCGTCTCCGACGGCTCGACCAACGTCCTGCCGATCGGCACCACCGAGCACGTCCACGAGGCCTGGAAGCTGCACTACGGCCTCACCCGCCGCGCCCTGGCCCGTGCCTACTACCAGGGCTGGGACATGCACCCGGCGCACCTGCCGACCCGCTACGCGGCCGTCTTCGTCTTCTACCGCGAGGGCCTCGAAACGGCCGCCGCGCGCCTGAAGGCGTACGTCGCCAAGATCGAGGGCGACGTCATGGACGAGCCCGCCACCGCGAAGGCCCTGGCCGGCTACCTGGTCCGCGGCCTGGACTGCGGCGCCGTCGGCGCCGACGAGGTCACCGCCCTCACCGGCCTGACCCGCGCCGAGCTCGACGCCTTCGCCATCCCGCGCCGCTCGGCGACGCTGACGGCGACCGCCTGAGGCGCGTAGCCCCGTACGAGGCCCGGCCGGTCTGCCGCCGGCCGGGCCTTCGGCGTTCCCGCTCCCCGGTCAGCCGGCCGGTGGGAGCTCGCCCGAGCCGCGGGGGATCAGGCGGGTGGGGAGCTCGATGCGGGCCGGGGGGAGGTCGGCGCCCGCCAGACGCTGGAAGAGGCGGTCCGTGGCCACCCGGCCCAGGGCCGCGGCGTCCTGGGCGATGACCGTGATGCCGGGGTTCAGCAGGTCGGCGAGTTCGAAGTCGTCGAAGCCGACCAGGGCCACCGGGCGGGACAGGGAGGCGAGGACGCGTACGGCCGTGACCGTCACGCGGTTGTTGCCGGCGAAGAGGGCCGTGACCGGCTCCGGGCCGGACAGCATCGCCCGGGCGGCGGCCGAGACGCGCTCCGGGGCCGTGGTGCCGAGGGAGATCCAGGATTCGGCGACGGGCAGGCCGGCGTCCGCCATCGCCGCGCGGTAGCCCCGCAGGCGCTCGGTCGCCGTGTGGATGTGCGGCTGGTCGCCGATGAAGCCGATCCGGCGGTGGCCGCCCGCGATCAGGTGGGCCACCCCGTTCACGGCGCCCCCGAAACTGTCGGACAGCACCACGTCCGCGTCGATCCGGCCGGCCGGGCGGTCCACGAACACCGTGGCCACCCCGGCCCGGATCTCCGGCTCCAGATAGCGGTGGTCGTCCCCGGCCGGGATCACCACGAGCCCGTCCACCCGGCGGGCGCACAGCGCGAGCGCCAACTCCCGCTCGCGCTCCGGGTCCTCGTCGCTGGAGCCGTTGATGAGCAGGGCGCCGTGGGCGCGGGCCACTTCTTCCACGGCCCGGTTGAGCGGCCCGTAGAAGGGGTCGGAGAGGTCCTCCAGTACCAGGCCGACGGTCGCGGTGCGCCCCTTGCGGAGCACGCGCGCACTGTCGTTGCGGCGGAAACCGAGGGCCTCGATGGCCTCCTGGACCCGCTGCTCGGTGTCCGGGGTGACCCCCGGCTCCCCGTTGACCACGCGCGACACCGTTTTCAGGCCCACGCCGGCCCGGGCCGCCACGTCCTTCATGGTCGGCCGGTTGCCGTAGCGGGGCTCGGGCGGGCGGCGGGAGTGCGGCACGGTGTCGGACCTCCGGAAGGACGGGCGCTGCGTCGGTGCGGGCCCGGCGCTGCGGAGGGGCCCCTGACCTTGAGGATAAGCACTCGGCGGAGCACCGGGGTTTCCGTGGCAGGGTGGTGCGGGCAAGCCACTGGGGGCATCGGGAGAGGGGTAGACGTGATTGTCTGGATCAACGGCACCTTCGGCGCCGGGAAGAGCAGCACAGCGCGCGAGCTGACCGGCCTCCTGCCGGAGAGCACCTTGTTCGACCCGGAGTTCATCGGTGACGCGCTGCGCGTGCTGCTGCCGCGCAAACGCCTCGCGGAGGTGTCCGACTACCAGGACCTGCCGAGTTGGCGCCGGCTCGTCGTGGATACGGCGGCGGCGATGCTGGCGGAGCTGGGCGGGGTGCTGGTGGTCCCCATGACGCTGCTGCGGCAGGAGTACCGCGACGAGATCTTCGGAGGGCTCGCGGCGCGCAGGATCGAGGTGCGGCACGTGCTGCTCGCCCCTGAGGAAACGATCCTTCGGGAGCGGATCGCGACCCGTGAGGAGCCCGGGGCGGCGCAGGACGTGGACCTGCGGGTGCGGCAATGGGCCTACGCCCACATCCCGGCCTACCAGCACGCGCTGGGCTGGCTCGCCGCCGACGCCCACGTCATCGACAACGGGACCCTGACCGTACGGGAGACGGCCGAGCGGATCGCCGAGGCCGTACGCACCGGCACGGCCCGGGTCTGCGACATCGTGCAGACCCCGCAGCCGACGCGCGAGACGGTCGCGGCCGGGGTGCTGCTCTTCGACGACGCGGACCGGGTGCTGCTGGTGGACCCGACCTACAAGCCGGGCTGGGAGTTCCCCGGCGGGGTCGTCGAAGCGGGGGAGGCCCCGGCGTGCGCGGGGGTGCGGGAGGTCGAGGAGGAACTCGGGCTGGTACTGGAACGCCTCCCGGAGCTCCTGGTCGTCGACTGGGAGCCGCCGTGCCCCCCGGCGGGCTACGGCGGCCTGCGGCTGCTCTTCGACGGGGGCCGGCTGTCGCCCGCGCAGACCGGGCGGCTGCGGCTGCCCGGGCCGGAGCTGCGGGCCTGGCGGTTCGTGACGGAGCAGGAAGCGGCCGACCTGCTGCCCCCGGTGCGCTACGAGAGGCTCCGATGGGCCCTGCGGGCCCGCGAACGGGGCCGGGCGGCGTACCTGGAGGCGGGCCGGGCGGTTCCGTAGGCGGGGGGCGGGGCGGGGCGGGGCCTGGGCCGGGGGCTGTGCCCGGCCGGGTCGGCCGGGCCGGGCGCACGGGCCGGGCAGGGCCCCGTACGCCGTGCGGATCAGGATGCCGGCGCCGCCGCCGCTCGTGCTGCCGCGAGGAGGGTGGCCGCGGTGTCGGACGTCAGGGGGTCGCCGTGGCCGAAGCAGGCCACCGACGGGGCCAGGCCGGCGAGGCGGAACATCGACTCGACGGCCAGGTCCCGGTCCACGTTGAAGACGCCGAGCATCACCTGGACGACGCCCGCGACGCAGTCGCCCGTGAACAGCACGCCGTGCGCCGGGAGATGGATGCCGATGCTGCCCGGGGTGTGACCCGGAGCGTGTACGACGACCGCGCCGTCGCCGAAGGCGAGTACCTCGCCGTCCTTCACCTCCCGGTCCACCCGGGTGGCCGGGGCCTGTGGGGCCGTCAGGCCGTGTGCGTACAGCGGGAGTTCCCAGTCCAGCAGGACCGGCTCCGGGACCGGCCGCTCCCCGCGGATCACCGGCGCGTCGAGCCCGTGCGCCAGTACCTCCGCGCCCCAGCGGGCGGCCAGTTCGCCCGCCGCGCCGACGTGGTCGCGGTGGCAGTGGGTCAGGACGATCCGCTCCAGCCCCTCCGGCAGCAGCCCGAGGGAACGTATCGCCCCCTCGATCGCGTCCGCCGAACCGGCTTGACCGGCGTCGATCAGGGTCAGGGCCCCGCCATCGCGCCAGAGGTAGGCCTGGCCGATCGGGAAGCGGAGCATGTGCAGGCGGTCGGGGATGACTTCTACGAGGTCCATCACCCGAACGTATGCGGGCGAACCACGCCGGCGGCGCAGGTTGCGCCGTCAGCGTGGTTCGCTCCTGGCGGAGCGCCGGGGAACCGGAGAGTCGGCCGCGAAGCCGTCAGGCGCGCTTGGACTCCGCGTAGTTGAGGAGGAACAGCGCCTCCGTGACCGACAGGCGCTCCAGCTCCTCCGGGGAGACGCTCTCGTTCACCGCGTGGATCTGCGCCTCCGGCTCGCTGAGGCCGATGAGCAGCATCTCCGCGTCCGGGTACAGCTCGGTCAGGGTGTTGCACAGGGGGATGGAGCCGCCCATGCCGCTGATCTGCATCTCCTGGCCCGGGTAGGCCTCCTGCATGGCCTGCGCCATCGAGGCGTACGCCGGGCTGGCCGTGTCCGCCTGGAACGGCTGCCCCTGGCCCACGACTTCGATCTCCAGACGCGCCTTCCACGGGGTGTGCGCCACCAGGTGCGCCTCCAGCAGCTTGATCGCCTCCGCGGTGTCCACGCCCGGCGGCACCCGCAGGCTCACCAGCGCGCCCGCGCTCGCGTGCACCGAGGGAGTGGCGCCGACCAGCGGCGGGGAGTCGATGGCCAGCACGGTGACGGCCGGCCGGGACCACAGCCGGTCCGCGATCGTGCCCTCACCGATCAGCTCGACCCCGTCGATCACCTTCGCGTCGGAACGGAAGTCGGACTCCGGGTACTGGAGCCCCTCCCACACCGCGTCCGAGGCCAGCCCGTCCACCGTGGTGGAACCGTCCGGCGCGCGCAGCGAGGCCAGCAGCTGGATCAGGGCGGCCATCGCGTCGGGGGCGGCCCCGCCGAACATGCCGGAGTGCAGGTTGCCGCCCAGGGTGTCGATCTTGACCTTCAGCAGGCACATGCCGCGCAGGGTCGCGGTGACCGTCGGCAGGCCCGTACGGAAGTTGCCCGCGTCACCGATCACGACGGCGTCGGCGGCCAGCAGTTCGGGGTGGGCCGTCGCGTACTGCTGGAGCCCGCCGGTGCCCTGCTCCTCCGAGCCCTCGACGATCACCTTCACGTTCACCGGGACGCCGCCGTTGGCCTTCAGGGCGCGCAGCGCGAGCAGGTGCAGGATGAAGCCGCCCTTGCAGTCCGCCGTACCGCGGCCGTACCAGCGGCCGTTCCGCTCGGTCAGCTCGAAGGCGGGGGAGATCCAGGCCGCGTCGTCCAGCGGGGGCTGCACGTCGTAGTGCGCGTACAGCAGGACCGTCGGCGCGTCCGCCGGGCCGGGCAGGAACCCGTACACCGACTGGGTGCCGTCGGGGGTGTCGAGCAGCGCCACGTCCTGGAAGCCCTCGGTGCGCAGCGCGTCGGCCACCCACTTCGCGGCGGCCTGGCTCTCGCTCTGCGGGAACTGGGCCCAGTCCGCCACCGACTGGAAAGCCACCAGCTCGGACAGCTCCTGCTTGGCGCGGGGCATCAGCGAGGCGACGGTCTCGGCGATCGGATGAGACGGCATGGGCACGCTCCTCTTGGGTGCGACGTTGGTGTATGTGTACGGGTTGCGCATACGTCTCCCGCATGCGCGGGATGTGCGTATGCGGGCTACGGCAAAAGACTCTTCCGATCCTCGCACAACGGGGCAGTCGATCTCGCGCCGTAGGATTTCCCCGGCATCGGAGCAACGGCATGAACCGCAGGATCAGGAGCAGCAGCACATCGTGAGCAGCGACGAGAGCGACAGCGGCGACGTACGCGACGCGGCGGCAGGACAGACCGCTCAGGGGGCGGACGCGCAGACGGCCGGGGACACCGGCGAGGTGGGCGAGGTGTGGGACGTGGTCGTGGTCGGGGCCGGGCCGGCCGGGTCCTCGGCCGCGCACGCGGCGGCCGCCGCGGGGCGGCGCGTTCTGCTGTTGGAGAAGGCGGAACTGCCCCGGTACAAGACCTGCGGCGGAGGCATCATCGGCCCCTCGCGCGATGCGCTCCCGCCGGGTTTCGTGCTGCCCTTCAAGGACCGCGTCCACGCGGTCACCTTCTCGCTGGACGGGAAGTTCGCCCGGACCCGGCGCTCGAAGCAGATGTTGTTCGGGCTGATCAACCGGCCCGAGTTCGACGCGGCGCTGGTCGCCGAGGCGGAGAAGGCCGGCGCCACGGTCCGTACGGGTACGGCCGTCGCGCGGGTGGAACAGCACGGGGCGTCCGTGCCCGACCGGCGGACCGTGGCGGTGATCCTCGCCGACGGCGAGACCGTGCTGGCCCGGGCCGTGGTCGGCGCGGACGGCAGCGCGAGCCGGATCGGCGCGCACGTCGGCGTCGAGATGGACCAGGTCGACCTCGGCCTGGAGGCGGAGATCCCCGTCCCGGAGACGGTCGCCGCGGACTGGAAGGGCCGGGTCCTCATCGACTGGGGACCGCTGCCCGGCAGCTACGGCTGGGTCTTCCCCAAGGGCGACACCCTCACCGTCGGGGTCATCTCGGCGAAGGGCGAGGGCGCAGCGACCAAGCGGTACCTGGACGACTTCATCGCCCGTCTCGGCCTGTCGGGCTTCGAACCGGCCATCTCCTCAGGGCACTTGACCCGCTGCCGCAAGCCCGGATCGCCGCTTTCGCGCGGGCGGGTGCTGGTCGCGGGCGACGCGGCCGGACTGCTGGAGCCGTGGACCCGGGAGGGCATCTCCTTCGCGCTGCGCTCGGGGCGGCTCGCGGGGGAATGGGCCGTGAAGATCTCCGAGGCCCAGGACGCGGTGGACGCACGCCGCCAGGCCCTCAACTACGCCTTCGCGGTGAAGGCGGGGCTGGGTGTGGAGATGGGCGTCGGCAAGCGGATGCTGGAACTCTTCGAGGCCAAGCCGGGCCTGCTGCACGCGGCGATCACCGGCTTCCGGCCGGCCTGGCTGGCCTTCGCCCGCATCGCACGAGGCTCGCTGACGCTGGCCGAGATGGTCCGTACGTACCCACTGGCACGCAAGGCCCTGCACGTCCTGGACGCCCGCCAGGCGCGGAGCCGGGGGCCGGCGGGCGCGGATGCGGGCGTCGACGCCGGGGCTGGGGCTGAGCCCGGGGCCAAGGCCAAGGCCGAGTCCGGGGCTGCGGAGCAGGACGGAGCCCAGGGCGGGTCCAAGGACTGAGGCCGGTAGCCGCCCCGGCCTGACCCCAGGGCCGAAGCCGCCGTCCCCGGTGGGGCGACGGTGGCGCCGAGGTGCGGGGTGTGGCGGTCTTGCCGGTTGTCGGCGAGGCCGCCGCCGCGTTTTCGCGGGGGCGGGCCGGGGCCGCGCCGGAGCCGGGCTCCAGTGCCGGCGGGCGGCGGGTCGCCGGGCCTGAGCGGTCGGCTCCGTAAACCCTTCGGGGTTGATGTGAGGTCAGGCGGAGGCGGCTTGGAGGAGGGTTTCGGCTGCGGCGGTGCGGGCGTAGAGGACGGAGCGGCCGGCGCGGTGGGCGCTGACCAGGCCCGCGTTGCGCAGCGCGGTGAGACATTGGGATACCCCTGCGGGGGAGAGTCCGGTGCGGTGGGCCAGGTGTGTGGTGGAGGCCGGGATCTCCAACTCGGTGAGCAGCAAGGTCCGCGAGCGGCCCAGTACGGCGGAGAGGGTGTCAGTCCGGGTGACGGGGCGCTTGGTCCACAGGGAGCCGACACCGCGTGCCGGATAGGCGAGTTGGGGCGGGTCCGGCGGCGTCGTTCGGGTGCGCAGACCCGGTCCGGTGAAGGCCGAGGGGATCAGCAGCAGTCCTGTTCCTGCCGTCGTGCGGGTCAGTGGCTGCTTGCGGTGGTCCATCCGTAGCGCGTTGTCGTCCCAGCTCAGCGACGTGTGCAGATCGTCGAGGAGGTGGCCGGTACCGTGCTCGGCGGCCAGGCGGGCCCGGTGGAGGATGTCCGTGTCCAGGACGGCCCGGATGCGTGCCCAGTAGGGGGCCAGCGCCAGTTCCCAGTACGCTTCGATCTCTTCTGCGACCTTGGGCAGGAAGCCCTGTGGGTCGTTGTGCAGGGCTCGCAGCCGGGGGCCGCGGGTCCCCTGGTGGCGGGCCAGGTGGTCGAGGTCCTGGCGTACCCGGTCGGCGGGAGAGGCCCGGATCGCATCCCGCTCTGCCGCCGGTGTGGGGGCCGGTCCCGTGGGAGCCGGGTTGAGGAAGTCGGGGACGTAGCCGCTGGTGGGCGGGATCAGCTCGCGGAGCCATCCCCGGTCCAGCCCGGCAGCCATCGCGCGCGGGCGTACCTGGTCGACCCAGGGCCGGTGGACCGGGTGCACGGTGCCGGAGGTCAGCAGCCGGAAGCTGGGCGCGATCTCCCACATCGGTGAGACGGCGAACCGCACCTGCGCCAGATCGCTCGTCGAGAACACCAGCTCTGCCAGGACAACCACGCTCCAATGGATTCAGGCATGTGCGAATCAATGGCGGGCCAGCCTACCGTGCGGAGATCATCCCGCCATGACCTCACAGACGATCACCGCGGCGGCATCGGGCACCTGGAAGCTCGGAGACCTGACGGTCAACCGGGTCGGCTTCGGCGCGATGCGCCTGACACAGCGCGGCGAGGCGTTCGCGGCCGATGCCGTCCCACTCGATCGCGACCGGGCGATCAGCGTGCTGCGTCGGGCGGCCGAGCTCGGCGTGAACCACATCGACACCGCAGCGTTCTACTTCTCGTCGCTGCGCTCGGCCAACGAGCTGATCAACCAGGCGCTGGCCCCCTACCCGGACGACCTCGTCATCACCACCAAGGTCGGACCAGGCCGTGACCCTGCGGGCCAGTGGCTGCCGCACGCCACCGCCGAGCAGCTGCGCGGCCAGGTCGAGGAGAACCTGCGTCAGCTCGGCCGCGACCACCTCGACGTGGTGAACCTGCGCATCGTCGGCACCGACTCCATCGCCGAACGCTTCGGCGCACTTGCCCAACTGCGCGAGGCCGGCCTCATCCGGCACCTGGGGCTGTCCAACGTCCGCCCCCACCACCTCGCGGAGGCCCGGAGCATCGCACCGGTGGTCTGCGTCCAGAACATGTACGGCATCGGCGCATCACCCGAGCAGAAGGAGTTCCTGGAAATCTGCGGTGAACAAGACATCGCGTTCGTGCCGTTCTACTCGATCGCCGGCACCGGACGCACCGCCGGCGCGACCACAGGCCCCAGCGAGGAGGTGCACGCCGTCGCCCGCGCTCACGGCGTGAGCCCAGCCCAGATCCTGCTGGCGTGGACACTCCACCAAGGCCCCCACGTCCTGGCCATCCCCGGCACCGGCGACCTCGACCACCTCGCCCAGAACGTCGCCGTCGGCTCCCTGCGTCTGTCGGACGAGGAACTGGCCTCCTTGGATCCCCTCCACTGCGAGGTGGCATGAGCAAGACACCCATGGCGTAGTGATCCACTTCTGCCGGACGGGCCGGGCGGAGTGCCGGGTCAGGGGGTGAGGGTGATGCGGAAGACCGGGTGGTCGGGGGCGGCGGCCATGAGGTCGGGCTCCGGGGACTTCGCGGTGACTCCGTTGAAGAAGCGGTTGACCTCCCAGCCCCACTTCTTCAGGTAGCCGCGCAGCACGACGGCCTGCTCCGCGGGGTCGGTGACCTCCGTGACGGTGAAGGTGTGGACGGTGCGGCCCAGCCGGAGCTCGCCGCCGCCCGCCGCGCGCATGTTGCGGACCCACTGGGAGTGGCCGCGGGCGGAGACCAGGTACCGGGTGCCGTCCTGGTGGTACGGGTTCACCGGGATCCGCTGCATCGTGCCGGAGGTGCGGCCGCGCACCGACAGCTCGGCCGTTCCGGCCAGGCTCATGCCCCTGCGGGCGAGCTTGCCGATCAGGGCGTTGAAGCGGATGCCGAGCGGGCCGGCCTGGACGTAGTACGGCTTGGGCGTGTTCATGGTGGCCTCCGGGGCGTTTTGGAGAGCACTGCTCTCGCTTGAGAACAGTGTGCGCGGATCGGCGCTCCAAAGCAAGAGCGGTGCTCTCGAAATGGAGCAGTGGTCTTATTGGTGGGCAGTGCTCTGTTTGCGTGGCACACTGGCCCCCATGAGCACCGTGCGAGGGGCAAGGGAACGAGCCCGCATCGAAGTCACCGCCGCCATCAAGGACGAAGCGCGCCGCGCACTCGCGGCGGAGGGCGCGGCCAAGCTCTCGCTGCGCGCCGTCGCCCGCGAGCTGGGCATGGTCTCCTCCGCCCTCTACCGCTACTTCCCCAGCCGCGACGAGCTCCTCACCGCCCTCATCGTCGACGCCTACAACAGCGTCGGCGCCGCCGCCGAGGCCGCCGACACCCGCTCCCTCGCCGCCGCCGGCACCCCCCGCGCCCGCTGGGCCGAGGTCTGCGCGACCGTCCGGGCCTGGGCGCTGGAGCACCCGCACGAGTACGCCCTCATCTACGGCTCGCCCGTCCCCGGCTACACCGCCCCGCTCGACACCGTCGGCCCCGCCTCCCGCGTGGGCAACGCCCTCATCGGCATCGTGCGCGCCGCCTACGAGGGTCGCGGCATCGCCCTCCCGCCGCTCCCCGCCGAGCTGCGCCCCGAAGCCGCCCGCATGGCCGCGGACTTCGCCGAAGGGCTGCCCCCGGAGGCCGCGGCGGCCCTGGTCGCCGCCTGGGCGCAGCTCGTCGGGCTGATCTCCTTCGAGCTGTTCGGCCAGTTCAACCGGGTCGTCGAGGACCGCGACGCCTTCTTCGCGCATGCCGCCGGGCAGCTGGCGCACGGGGTCGGCCTGCCCGCCGTATAGGGCCGGGCCGGGCCGTACCGGCGGGGGAGGGGACGGTTCGCTTGTCAGTTCCTCGTACTGAAGCAGGGGAATCGGCCCTGGTGCGCCCGGCGGCCCGTCTAGTGTTCCTCGGGCCGGGGTCCCGTCCCGCTGTCCCGGTTGCCGTCCCCGGCGCCCGGCCATCGCCCCGGCGCCGCCCCCGCTCTGCCGTCGCCCCGAGGAGCAGTCATGACCCGCGCCGCGAAGGCCGTTTACGCCGTCCTCGCCACCCTCTTACTGGCCGCGCCGGCGCCGGCCGTCACCGCGTCGGCGAGTTCGGAGCCGGGCCGCGCCCAGGCCCGGGACCGTACCCCGGCCCTCGCCCCGGCCCCGACCCCCGAGGTCAGACCGACCCCCCGGGCGGCCGGCGTACGGGGCCTGGAGATAGCCGTCCCGGCCTACGTCTGGGCCAATGACGCGATGCTCGCCGATCTCACCGCCACCAGCCCGGCCGCCTCGGTGGTGGTCCTCAACCCGGGCAACGGCGACTCCCCGTTCGACGCCCCGTGGCGGGCCCGCGCCGACGTCCTGCGCACCGGGACCACCGCCACCGGCGAGAGGACCAAGGTGCTCGGCTACGTCCACACCGACCACGGAAACCGCGACATCGCCGCCGTGAAGGCCTCCGTGGACAACTACCTCAAGACTCCCGACGGCCGCCTCCACGTGGACGGCATCTTCTTCGACGTGGTCAGCCGCGACTGCGGCCCGGACAACGCCACCCGCGACCACTACGCGGAGCTCCGCCGCTACGTGCAGGACACCATGGAGGCCCTGGCCCCCGGTGCGTCGGACCTGGTCGTCAACAACCCCGGTACGGCCATCGCCGACTGCTACCTGGAGCCCGGCCGCCGCACCGCCGACGTGTTCGTCACCTTCGAGGACACGTACGCGGCCTACACGGGCGCCGGCTGGCTCGGCGGCAACGTCTTCAACGCAGCCACCGGCTACCGCTCCGGCGCCGAACTCGACCCGAGCGGCACCGCGTTCTGGCACCTCGTACACGACGTCCCCGACGCCCCCGTGATGCGCGCGACGCTCCGCACGGCCTTCGAACGCGGCGCGGGCTACGCGTACGCCACCAGCGCGCAGATGCCCAACCCCTGGAACGCCCAGCCCGCTTGGAAGTACCGCGCCCAGACCTCGTACGCCTCAACCCTGGGCTGAGCCGCCCTCCGTCCACCCGGCCGCGGGCACCTCGACCGCGGGGGCCTCGACGGCGGTGATCTCGACGGCGGTGATCTCGACGGTCCGGCCGTCGGGGTCCACGAGCCGGTGGCGCCCCGGGGCGAGCGGCGGCCGCACCGCGGCCCCGTCGACGGCCAGCCCGAGCCGCAGGGCACCGGAGAGACACTCGCCGGTGGCGGGGTAGAGCTCGAGGACCGTGCCGTCGGGGAGGACGGCCGCGTAGTGCTCCGGCCCGCGGCCGTGGCGCTCCGCGGTGAACGCCAGGCCCAGGTCCGCGTAGAACCGGCGGCAGTCCTCCACCCGCGGTGTGTACAGAACGAGGAGTGAGAGCCGGGTCGTTGAGTCCATGCGGCCCAGCCTACGAACCTGCGCGGTTCTAGGAGCGGCCGAGGTCCTCGTGGACGTCGTGCTCCGGGCGGTGGGCGAAGCGCCACAGGACCTGTGCGACCCGGAGGAGGAACACCGTCGCGGCCAGGACGCCGCCCGCCATCGCCAGGGTCCGGTCGGTCGTGGGGGAGAGGTCGAAGGCCAGGACGGGCACGTACAGCGCCGCGAAGGCGAGTCCGGCCGCGAACACGCCGCTGACGAAGGCGAACACGATCTCGATGGTGACCGCGTCCCGGTCGGCCTGGCTACGTCGCTCCATGGGCGCAGTCTCGCCGCCCGGGCCGCACCACGGCAAGGGCGCCCCGGCGCGGTCCAGGGGTCAGATTCCAGCCGTTTCCACCCAGAGCCGGGCCAGTTCCACGTCGCCCGTCACGCCCGGTCCCGTGAGCGGCTGCCGGTTCCACAGCGCCGAGTAGAGCCAGGAGGCCTCGCCCGTCAGCGTGCAGTCGGCCTCCGCGCCGTCCGTGCCGTCCGTGCCGCAGGAGTCCCCGCGTACGGTGCGCGCCGGCTCCGCCGACAGGTGCACGGTCCACACCGCGCCCGTGTCGGAGGCCCGTACCCGCATCACCCGCGGCTCCGCCGTCCGGACCCGGCTCTGCGGCCGCGCGTGGAAGCCGGTCAGCAGCTCGTCCACCCCGTCCTGCGCGAAGCCGGGGTCCACCGTCCCGAAGGGCACCCCGAGCGCCGCCTCCGCGTCCATCCGGTGCACGGTGGTCTCGTGCGCCTGGCGCCGCGCCCAGAAGGCCAGCGGCGAGGGCGGCGCGGTCGGCAGGAAGGTCCAGCACCGTGCGTCGGCCGATGTGCCGGTCAGGGTCCGCACCAGCGTGGCGTGGCCCTCGCGGAACCAGGCCAGCAGTTCGGCGCCCACCAGCTCCGGCGCCTCCGGGAACGGCGCCCGCTCGGTCAGGCCCTGTGCCACGTACCCGGTGGCCCAGCGGTGCACGGAGCCCGTGTGGCGCAGCAGATCGGCGACCCGCCACTGCGGACAGGTGGGCACCAGGGCGTCCGTACCCGCCTGTTCGGCGATGCCGGCGAGCTGCTCGCCCTCGCGGGCCACGGTCTTCACATAGCTGATGATCTCCATGCCGGGAGTCTCGCAGCCGTCCGCGGGGCGCACAACGAAGGATGATGGAGGTCACGGAGCTGGTCGCGGAGGAGGTTGCGGAGCAGGTGGCGGAGGTCATGGGGGACCCGGAAAGGGAGGACCCGGACACGGAGCACCCGGGTGGTGAGCTCTTCCCGCGCGAGCGGGCCGAGATCGTGCCCGGGGCCGTGCACGTGCCCGACTGGCTGGGGCCCGGGCGGCAGCGGGAGTTGGTGGAGGCCTGCCGGGAATGGGCCCGCCCGCCCGCCGGGCTGCGCACGGTGCGCACGCCGGGCGGGGGAACGATGACCGCCCGGCAGGTGTGCCTGGGGCTGCACTGGTACCCGTACGGATACGCGCCCACCGCCGTCGACGGGGACGGCGCTCCGGTCAAGCCGATGCCCGACTGGCTCGCACGGCTGGGACGCAGTGCCGTGGCCGCCGCGTACGGGCAGGATCCGGAGCAGGGCCTCGCCTACGACATCGCCCTGGTCAACTTCTACGAGGGCGACTCCCGCATGGGCATGCACCGGGACGCCGAGGAACGCTCGGAAGCCCCGGTGGTCTCGCTGAGCCTGGGTGATTCCTGCCTCTTCCGCTTCGGCAACACCGCCTCGCGCGGGCGTCCGTATCGGGACCTTGAGCTGCGCAGCGGGGATCTGTTCGTCTTCGGCGGGCCCGTCCGACGGGCCTTTCACGGGGTGCCGAAAGTCCTGCCCGGGACCGCTCCGCCGGGCCTCGGGCTGACCGGGCGGCTGAACATCACGCTCCGGGTCGGCGGGCTCGGCTAGCGGGCGGCGTCCTCGACGCCCCGATCATGCGAGGATCGCTGTCATGAACGGCAACGGGGCCCCGCGGCGGGTGGGGGATGTGACCACGGTGTCCGCTGGGACGGGCGGTACGGACGGGATGCACGGCGCGGACGGGACCGGCAGGACCAGCGCGGCCGACGGTGCCGGTACGGCCGAGGGATCCGACCAGGCTTCGGCAACGGCCTCGGCTCCGGCAACGGCCTCGGCTCCGACAACGGCCTCGACAACGCCCTCGGCTCCGGCAACGGCCTCCGCCCCCGCCACGCCCCCGCCGTCCGCGGCAGCCGGCTCCGCACGGACCAAGCTCGAGCGGGGCCGGGGCGCGCTCGGCCCGGCGCTGGAGCTCGTCCACACCGGCCGGGCCCCGACCCGCGCGGTCCTGACGGCCGAGCTCGGTGTCACGCGTGCCACCGCGGGCGCCGTCGCCGCCGAGCTGGAGGCGCTGGGCCTGATCCGCGTGGACTCCCGCCCCGGCGGGGCCGGCGGAACCCAGGGCCGCCCCTCGCACCGGCTCTCCGTGGACGAGAACGGCCCGGTGGCCCTGGCCGCGCAGGTGCACTCGGACGGGTTCCGGGCCGCCCTGGTGGGCCTCGGCGGCCGGATCGTCGCCACGGCTCCCGGAAGGGTGCCGGTGTCGGCCGACCCCGCACAGGTACTCGGCGCGGTCGTCGAAGCCGGGGCCGCGCTGCTCGCGCAGACCGGCCGGCGCTGCATCGGCGCCGGGCTCGCGGTGCCCTCGGCGGTCGCGGAGCCGGAGGGCACGGCCCTGAACCCGCTGCACCTGGCCTGGCCCGCCGGTTCCCCCGTGCGGGCCATCTTCGCCGACTGCGTGAAGGAGGCCGGCATCGACGGCCCGGCGCTGACCGGCAACGACGTGAACCTCGCGGCGCTCGCCGAACACCGGCACGGCGCCGGCCGCAGCGCGCAGCACCTGCTGTGCGTGGCCACCGGGCACCGCGGGGTCGGCGGGGCGCTCGTCCTGGACGGCCGTCTGCACAGCGGCAGTTCGGGCCTGGCCCTGGAGGTCGGCCACCTCACCGTGAACCCCGAGGGGCGCGCCTGCCACTGCGGCAGCCGCGGCTGCCTCGACGTGGAGGCCGACCCGCTGGCCTTCCTCACCGCCGCCGGGCGCACCCCCGGCCCGGAGGTGTCCCTGCTCCAGCAGGCCCGTGACCTGCTGCGCGAGGAGTCCGCGGATCCCGGGGTGCGGGCGGCCACCGAGGAACTCATCGACCGGCTCGGCCTGGGGCTGGCGGGCCTGGTCAACATCCTGAATCCGGACCGCATCATCCTGGGCGGACTCCACCGCGAGCTGCTCTACGCGGACCCCGAGCGGCTGCGCGCGGTGGTCGCGGACCGCAGCCTGTGGGGGCGCAGCGGCGGCGTGCCGATCCTGCCGTGCACGCTCGACCACAACAGCCTGGTCGGCGCCGCCGAGCTGGCCTGGCAGCCGGTACTGGACGACCCGCTCGGGACCCTGGGCGCGGCGGCCTGAGCCGCCGACGGCCGCCGCGGGCGGCTGCGGCGGCCGGAGCCTACCCGGGCCTGGCGCCGACCGAGGCGGTCACCGACAGGCCTGCCGGGACCGGCTCGGGGGGTGCGGCGACGGGCAGGGCCGGCGCAGGGTCCCGTACGGCCTTGGTCTCGGGCTTCTTGGGTTTCCCGGGCTTCTCGGACAGGTGCACCGGCCGCTCGGCCAGGAGCACCGGGTGGCGTTCCGGCGCGGCCGGGCCGGGGGCGGCGCGCAGGGAGAACCACACCACCTTGCCCGGGCAGTCCTCCTGCTGCCGGGCTCCCCACGCCTCGCTGAGGGCCTCCACGAGCGCGAGCCCGCGGCCGGAGGTCTCCAGGGCGTCGACCGGGGAACTGCCCGCGGGACAGACGGCCCCGGCGGCCGGGGGATCCCCCGTGGTCGCGGGATCCCCCGCGGCCGTGCGGTCCCCGGGGTGCCGGAGCATCGGGAGCCGGGGATCGCTGTCGTAGACGGAGACGGTCAGCCGGCCGAGGCGCAGCTCGATCTCGACCGTGCAGGTCTTGTCCGGCTGCGCATGACGGTGGACGTTGCTGAGCAGCTCCGTCACGCCGAGCGCGGCCCGGTCTATGAGCGGATCGAGCTGCCAGTGGCGCAGTTGCGCCGAAACGATTCTGCGGATCTGTCCGATCCGCAAGGGCAGGGCCTGCAGTTCGACGACGCAGTGCCTGCGGGAATGACTGATCACGGCTGCGACTCCCCGACATCAGTGTTACGGGTGCTGCACCCTCGGTGACGCCTCCCCAGGGTCACCCACTGTGGGCCTGTGTGCAACCGAACGCGATCGAAAGCGATCCGCATGGATACCCAAAGTGACCGTTTGTGCAGGTGAGGGGGGTACATTGCAAAAGCGGGCGGCGAACGGCGAAGAGGCGCCGGGCCGGCCGAGCACTCGGGGACATCGGGACATTCAGGGCATACGAAGGAGTACGGCGCATGAGCACCACCGGTACGACCGCCACGACCATCGACGTCGACCGCAGTGACGCGGACTACCGCGCGTGGCTGAAAGAGGCCGTCCGCAAGGTGCAGGCGGACGCGAACCGCTCGGCCGACACGCACCTGCTGCGCTTCCCGCTCCCCGAGGCCTGGGGCATCGACCTCTACCTCAAGGACGAGTCCACCCACCCGACGGGCTCCCTCAAGCACCGCCTCGCCCGCTCCCTGTTCCTCTACGCCCTCTGCAACGGCTGGATCCGCCCCGGCCGCCCCGTCATCGAGGCCTCGTCCGGTTCCACCGCCGTCTCGGAGGCGTACTTCGCCAAGCTGATCGGCGTCCCGTTCATCGCCGTCATGCCGCGCACGACGAGCCCCGAGAAGTGCCGGCTCATCGAGTTCCACGGCGGCGAATGCCACTTCGTCGACGACTCGATGAAGATGTACGAGGAGTCCGCCGAGCTGGCCGCCCGCACCGGCGGCCACTACATGGACCAGTTCACGTACGCGGAGCGGGCGACGGACTGGCGCGGCAACAACAACATCGCCGAATCGATGTACCAGCAGCTGCGGTTGGAGCGTTACCCCGAGCCCACCTGGATCGTGGCCACGGCGGGCACCGGCGGCACCTCCGCGACGATCGCCCGCTACGTGCACTACATGCAGCACGACACCCGCATCTGCGTCCCGGACCCGGAGAACTCCTGTTTCTTCGACGGCTGGACCCGGGGCGACCCGCACGCGACCAGCGACTGCGGCTCGCGCATCGAGGGCATCGGCCGGCCCCGGATGGAGCCGAGCTTCGTCCCCGGCGCCATCGACCGGATGATGCGGGTCCCGGACGCCGCGAGCGTCGCCGCGTGCCGTGCGGTGGAGCAGGTGATCGGCCGCAAGGCGGGCGGTTCCACCGGTACCGGGGTGTGGAGCGCACTGAAGATCATCTCGGAGATGGTGGCGGAGGGCCGCACGGGCAGCGTCGTCACCCTGCTCTGCGACGGCGGCGAGCGCTACCTCGACAAGTACTACTCCGACGCGTGGCTGGCGGAGCAGGGGCTCGACATCGCCCCGTACGCGCGGACCCTCGACACCATGCTGGCGACCGGCATCTGGAGCGAGCCCATCGGCTGAAACGTTTCCCTGGCCGGTGCCCGATCCGCTGGCTACGCTGTGCTGACTTTGGGGCGCGGGTCGGTGCGGGTCGGTGTGGTGCGGGTCGGGGTGGGGGAGCCATGGCGGAGTTCACGGACGGCCGTTTGGGCGGCAGTACGGACGGCGTTACGGACGGCTGTACGGGCGTACGGGCCCAAGGCGGGGGCGGCGAGGGCTCGTTCGCCTGCCCCCGGTGCGGCCGGGAGGACCGGGTGCTCGGCGTGTCCGCCGCGTACCTGCGGGCCAAGGCCAAGCTGAGCTTCGAGACCAAGGGCGGCGAGGACGACACCGTCACGACCCGCGAGGAGAACTCGGCGCTGGCCAAGGCCCTCGCGGTCGCCCCGGACGAACCGGACGACGGCACCCTGGGCTGCCTCGGGAGCCTGCTCGTCCTGGTGTCGATCGGCGCCTTCATCTGGGGCGCGATCGCGGGGAAGTGGTTCGACGGAGAAACGACCCCGCGGTTCTACGGGGGCGACGGCGACCTCCCCTTCGGGGTCGAGGACCCCACGGCCTACCTGGGCTGGATCTCGGCGGCCTCACTCGTCCTGGGCCCGCTCCTGCTGGCCCTGTCGGGCCGGGCCGTACGGGCCTGGCGCCGCCGGACCGCACCGGGCCGGGCGGCCGCCGACCGCGTCTGGGCGGAAGCCTGGTACTGCGGGCGCTGCGGCACGGTCCACTTCCCCGGCGAACGGGCCGTGAGCCTGCAGGAGTTCCGCACCCGGGTCTGGACGGCGGGCGGCTACGGGGACCTGGTGGTGCGGCACCCCGCGGTCTGAACGGTGACGCGGCCGTAGCGGGAATCCCTTAGGCGCGGTGGCACCTGCTGCTTACGCTGTGCGGACTTTGAACACGGAGCGGCATCGGGGGCACCATGGCCGGCATCGGGTACAACAGGCCGGAACGGGACGCCCGGACCCGGGGCCAGGTCCCGCCGCCGCAGGTCGCGGACGCCCCGGCTGCGGACGCCGGCTCGCTTCCCGTGTGCCCCGGGTGCGGGCGGCCCGACGAAGTACGAGCGGTCCAGGCGGTGTTCCTGGAGGGACACCGCAACGTCCGCGTGGAGACCGGCCGCGGCAGCGAACACCGGACGTACACCCGGGAAGTGGTCTCCCGCCTGGCCCGGGCCCTTGCGCCCACCCCGCCCACCCCGTCCGTCCAGGGGCGCGGCTGCCTGGGCGCGGTGCTGGTGCTCGTGTCGATCGGCACCTTCCTGGCCGGGCACTGGTTCACCGCGGAGTCCCGGCCGGAGTATCCGTACCCGGGGTGGAACGAGGCCTCCGGCCCGGAGGCGGACCTGCTCTTCCTCGGCGTGATCTCGGCGGTCGCCCTGCTGGGTGCCCTCGGCCTCTTCGCCGCGGTCGTCCGGGCCAACCGGGCGTACGGCGCCCGGGTGCGGCCCGGGCTGGCCGCCGCTGAGCGGGTCTGGCTCCAGGGCTGGTACTGCGGGCGGTGCGCCAGGGTTCACTTCGACGGCGAACGGGCGGCTCTGACCCTGCACGAGTTCCGCCTCCGCGTCTGGACCGCCGGAGGCTACGGCGACCTGGCCGAACGGTACCGGGGCGTCGACCAGATCGTCGGCATCCGCCCTGACGGGACCTCCTGACGGCACCTCCTGACGGGCGCCCCCTACTGATCCGCCCCGCGCCTGCGCTGCGCCAGCCGCAGGTCCAGCGCGCGGACCGCCGAGCGGAAGGAGTGGCCCAATCCCGGCCGGGCCGCGGCGAGGGCGAGGCGCACCGCGGCCGGGCCGTCCGCGGCGAAGGTCCACTGGACGTGGGTACCGGAGCCGGAGGGGGTGAGGCGCCACTCCTCCAGCAGGGCGCGTATGCCGGGTGCGTTGGTCTCGTCGACCCGGTACGCGTAGCGGCGCTCGGGGTCCGCGGCCATGATCGTCTCCTGGAACCGGACTCCGCCCATCAGCCGGACCTCGCGCCCGGCGCCGCCGTGGGTGGGCCGGGCCAGGGTGACGGCACGGAACCAGCTCGGCCAGCCCTCGACCTCCTCGGCCAGCGCCCGGTACACGTCCTCGGGAGCCGCCGTGGTCCGGCCGGCGAAGACCAGGCGGGTGGGGGCGACCTCGATGAAGTCCAGACCTACGGGGCGGAGTCGGCGGGCCATGGCGGCACTCCCTCGGTTCGGCGGGCGAACGGTGGCATCCGGCGGGCTGTCACCCTAGCTGTCGGTCCGTCAGTTGTCCGCCACGGGGTGACGAACCCGTTTCGCCGACCGGGCCCCGGCCGGGACAATGCCGTACATGCTTATCAGAGCAGCGCACATCGACGAGCTGTCCCTCCTTCAGGACATCGAGCGGGCCGCCGGGGAATGCTTCCGGACCATCGGCATGCCGGAGATCGCCGACGACGAGCCGCTTCCCCTGGAGGAGCTCCTCGGCTACCGGAAGGCCGGGCTGGCCTGGGTCGCGGCCGAGGATCCGGGCACGGGGACGGGGACGGGGGCAGGGGCAGGGGCAGGGACAGGGGCAGGGACAGGGGGCAGGACGGGCACCCCCGTCGGTTATCTCCTCGCCGACCGGGTCGACGGGAACCTCCACGTCGAGCAGGTGTCCGTGCATCCGGACCGCGCCCGCCGCCGCATCGGACGGTCCCTGCTGGAACACCTCGCGGAACGGGCCCGGGCGGAGGGCGCCCCCGCGCTGACCCTCACCACCTTCAGCGACGTGCCGTGGAACGCCCCGTACTACGCCCGGTGCGGATTCCGGACCCTGGACGAGAGCGGCCTCGGGCCCGGACTGCGCGACATCCGGGACCGGGAGGCCGTGCACGGGCTCGACCGCTGGCCCCGGGTGTGCATGCGCCGGGACCTGTGAGGGGCGGACGCCGCGGTCAGAGGTCCGGGAGGTCCGCCGGGTAGAGCAGGGTGAGATCGTCCTTGCTCGGCTCGGACAGCTGCGCGACCCGCCCCGCGTGCCGCTCGACCATCGATTCGAAGGTCTGGCGGGCCGTGCGGCCGTTGCCGAAGGCGGGCCCCTTGGGCAGGTCGGTGAAGTACGTCAGCAGCGCCTCGGAGGTCTTCTCGCCGAGCAGGTACTCGTGCTCCTCGGCCTGCTGCTCCACGATCCGCAGCAGCTCCCCGGGGCCGTAGTCCCCGAAGGTGATGGTGCGGGAGAAGCGGGAGGCCACGCCCGGGTTCACGGTGAGGAAGCGGTCCATCTCCGCCGTGTACCCGGCGACGATCACCACCACCGCCTCCCGGTGGTCCTCCATCAGCTTCACCAGCGTGTCGATCGCCTCGCGCCCGAAGTCGCGGCCCGAGTCCTCGGGCGCCAGCGCGTACGCCTCGTCGATGAACAGCACCCCGCCGCGCGCCCGGTCGAAGGCCTCCTGCGTGCGGATCGCGGTGGACCCGATGTGCTCGCCGACCAGGTCGACCCGGGACACCTCCACGAGGTGGCCCCGCTCCAGCACCCCGAGGGAGGCCAGGATCTCCCCGTACAACCGGGCCACGGTGGTCTTTCCGGTACCGGGGGAGCCGGTGAAGACCAGGTGGCGGCGGACCGAGGCGGCCTTGAGCCCCGCCTGCTGCCGGCGCCGGCCCACCTCGATCATGTCGGTGAGCGCGCGGACCTCGCGCTTGACGCTGTCCAGCCCCACGAGCGCGTCGAGGTGTCCGAGCACCTCGACCGAACCGCGGGCCGCGGGCCGCCCGGTACCGGCGGCGTCCGTCTCGTCGGCCGGCCGCTGGCCCGGCACCCGCTCGGCGGTGCCCACCGCCACGGGGTCCGGCAGCGCCGACACCGTACGGATCCCCGCACGCTCCCCGGCCGCGGCGAGGCCCGCACCCGAGCCGGCGCCCGCGCCCGCTCCCGCACCGGAGGCGGACCGGGCGGCGAGGCGCGGTCCGGACTCGTCGCTCGTGCAGTCCTCGGCGACCGGGCCGTCCTCCGCGAACTCGTAGCCCCCGCGCGCGCAGCGCTCGGTGTGGCAGCGGTGCAGGGAGGTGCGGCAGCCGTCGATGACGTGGAAACCGAAGCCCGCGCTGCCCGTGACCCGGCACGCGGTGAAGGTGCCGCGCCCGCCCGCGGACACGTAGAAGCCGGCTTCGGCGGGGGAGCTGACCGTGCACCGCTCTAGCGCGGGATCCGCACCCTTGGTGACGATCACGCCGGTCTGCACGGAGTCGATGGTGCAGTTGGCGAGGGTGCCGCCGCTGCCGTGGTCGCGGAACCAGGCGCCGGTGGCGGCCTCCCGGATCCGGCAGTCGTCCAGCTGGGCCGTCGCACCGTCGCTCACCGACACGGCGGTGTTGCGCACCTGGGAGATGTCGCTGTCCACGACGTCCACCCGGGAGCCGCGGTCCAGGACGAACAGTGCGTCCGGTACGTCGTGCACCCGGCAGGAGTCCAGCGAGACCGCGGCTCCGTCGCTGATCCAGACGGCGGGGTAGTCGCCGGTGCTGTCGTGGATCTCGCAGGAGTCGGCGACGACGCGGGTGCCCGGATCCCACACCGACAGGCCGTTGCGGCCGAACCGGCGGACGCTGGTGCGGCTGAGCGTGAGCACGGAGCGGGAACGCAGGTCCACCGCGTTCTCCGGGATGTCGTGGATGTCGCAGCCGGCGAGCGTGAGGACGGCGTCCGTGTCGAGGGTGACCCCGTCGGCCGAGGTGCGGTGGACCGCGCAGTCGGTGAGCACGGCCGTGGCCCGGGCGGCGATCTGCACGCCCGCGCCCTTGATCTCGTAGACCTCGCAGCCCAGCGCCTCCAGCCCCGAGCCGTCGCCGGTCACGGCGATGCCGGCGCCGGTGGCGTGGTGGATCCGGCAGCGCTCCAGCCGGGGGCGGCCACCGCCGCGCACGGAGACCCCGGTCTGCCCGGCGGCCACCACCTCGCAGTCCGCGAACACCCCGCCGCCGCCGTCCAGTACGGCGATCCCGATCCCGGCCGGATTCTCCACCGTGCAGCGCCGGACCAGTGGCCGCGCGCCGCTCCCGCGGACCTCGATGCCGGCCGCCGAGCGGGTGCTCACCCGTACGTCGGTGAGCTCGGGGGCGCCGTCCTCGACGAGGAGCGCGGGCGCCGTGGGGTCCTGGCCCTCCAGATGGAGGTCCTGGATGACGGCCGAGGCGCGGACCGTCAGCGCGACCCCGTCGAGCGGTGCGATCCGCACCGAACCCAGCGAGCCCTCCGGACCGCGCAGGGTCACGGCGTGGTTCAGCACCAGATTCTCCCGGTAGGTGCCGGGCGCGATGGACAGGACGTCGCCGTCACCCGCCACGGCCAGCGCGGCGGTCAGCGTCGGATAATCACCGGAGCGGCGACGCCACCGCGAGGAACCGCCGTGCGTCACCTGGACCGTGCCCTGAGCCATGGTGCTGTCGTGCCCCCACCCTCGTGTTCCGTAAGTCCGCCTGCTGGTCGGAGCAGCGGCTCCGGCGCTCCACCGTAGCGCGCGCGGGGCCGGTGAGTTGCCAGGTCAGCTGCCCGCATCCGCCCGGCCCCAGTCCGGCCCCGCCGCGGCCCACGCGCGGTCCAGCCGGATGTACCGCCGATGCATGAGCCTTCGTACGACCAGACGTCTGAGCGTCTCCACGAGCGCGGCGATGCCCAGGGCCGCCGCGAGCCCCGCCGTGCCCGCGTGGAAACTGGCGGAGGAGGGGTCGAGGGGCTGTCCGACGAGCCGGCCGTGCGTATCGGTCCATATGCGGAACCGGTCGCCGGGATGCGGGGGTTCCTCCGCGGCCGGCACCGTGCCCTGGTGGTTGCTGCCGTCGGGCGCCGTCCACGATGCGACGATCTGCGTCCGCTGCGGGGCCTGGCGCTGCGCCGCCGGCTCGGTGGCCGCGCCGAGGAGCGGATCCGGTGTCGGCCGGACCACGACCGCCGGTACGAGATGGCGCTCCTGCCGCTGTTCGCGCGCGGCCCGCTGCAGGGTGCCGTCCACCCGCAAGCCGGCGGCCCAGCCGACGGCCGGAGCCACCAGCAGGACGCACAGCAGTGCCGCGAAGGCCACCCACGCCTCGAATAGATCCGTCTGGCGGCGCAGCGGATTGCGCCGCCAACGCCACACTCCCATTGCTGTCCGCACGGTCCGGCTCCCCCTACTTGTGCCAGTCTGCGCCTGCCTGCCGTCCCAGCCTCCCGCATGCCCCGGCCACCCGCATTCCGGGACGCGCGAGACGTGCGTCACCCGATCCGGTACTCACGTCCCGAACGTTCCAACGGGCAGGCGGGGGCGGTTGGTTCCAGGGTGACGCGAGAGCCCCTCGAAGGTGTCATTCCGGGTGGTCTCACCGGCCCTGGCAGGGGTGCGGTGCGGACGCGGTCACGCCGGGCGGTCACACGCCGGGCAGTCACGTCACGCCAGGACGTCCACCTCGTCGCCGACCCGCACCGTCCCCAGCCGCACCGGGACCAGCAGCCGCCCGAAGGCCAGCGACTTCCCGATCCGCCGGTGCCTGGCCAGGGTCTGGAGCGGCTCCTTGCCGCGGAGCGCCGTGGTCTGGTCGGTGGTCGTCACGATGCAGCGCCCGCACTCGCGCGCCCCGCGGAAGACGGCGTCGCCGATCGCGATGCGCTCCCAGCCGTCCTCGGCCCACGCCTCCGCCCCGGACACCACCACGTTCGGGCGGAACCGGTTCATCGGGAGGGGACCCTCGTCCGGATGGCCGCCCTCGGAGATCAGCGCGTTGAGCGCGTCGAGCGACGCGAGGGTGGTGATCAGCAGCGGATAGCCGTCGGCGAGGCTCACGGTCTCGCCGGGCAGCGCGTACTGGGGATCGACCGGCCGGCGGACGGCCGGGTCGTCCAGGTGCACCAGGTGCGCCGGTACGCCCAGGTACGCGGTGAACCACTCGGCGGCGGCCTGCGCCGCCGCCACGGTCTCGATCTTCTTGCCGAAGAGCACCACCGGCTCCAGCGGACCCCGCCCCGGGACCTCCACCGTCAGATCCGCCATGCCCGGCGCCGAGACCTCGAACCCGCCGCCCCCCAGCGGCCGGGCCCGCGCCAAGGCCAGCCTCGGCTGCTGGCGTTGGGTGATGACCGCGCCCTCCCCGTCCACCACCGCCCACCGGCGGTCACCGGACAGACCCCAGGGCTCCACGGCCACCTCGTCGGGTGCCGTCCCCGCCACCGATTTGACGGGATGGACGTGGAGCTCCTGGACACGCAGTTTCGCCATGGGGAAATACTGCCAGCCGTCCTCACGGACTCCGCGGCTACCTCCTCCGAGGGGGCCGGCCGGCCGCGGCGGTCAGTAACCGCGTCCCTGCGGCTGGTACGGACGCCCGTACGGGTCCTCGAACGAGGCGGCCGGGACGGGCGCGGGCTGAGCCTGCATCGGACGCGGCGCGGCCGGGCGCATCGCCTCGTACCCGGTGCCCGTGGCGACCGGCCGGGGCTGCTGCGGCTGGGGCTGCGGAACGTAGCCCGTGCGGGCCGCGAACGGCTGCGGCTGCGGCTGCTGCGGAACGTACGGCACCGGCGCCTGCTGGAGCGGCATCGGCATCGACATGGGCTGCGGCATCGGGGGCATCTGCTGCATCTGTTGCATGTGCGGCATCTGCTGGGGCGCGGCCTGCTGCTGGTACGGGTACCCGTAGGCCGGGGCCTGCTGCTGTTGCTGCGGGCGGGCGGGCGGCAGCGCTGCCGGGAGGGCGGGGAGCGCGGACGCGAGGGCCGGGAGGTACCCACCGCTCGAGTAGCCGGCGCTCGGGGAGTCGTAGGCGGCGGGGACGCGGATCGGGGCGATCTGCGGGGTCCCGCGTTCGGCGACGAGGGAGTCGTAGATAGGGGTGTCCGGGAAGGAGGGCGCGGAGTAGTAACCGCCGCCATAAGTGGAGCGGGGGGAGGTCATGGACCTAAGTTAAGCCCACGACTTCACCGGGTCCATAGCGAGGTTCCGTCAACACCGCCCTGACCTGCATATTCGCAGGTCAGGGCCACAGCTTTCACTTCACGTTCACGTGCACGATTTGGCCACTTCCGCCCCGTCTTGCTCCTACTCGTACTCACCGGTTGGGTGTTGCACGGATGGGGCGTCGCCGCGGCGCTGACGGGGCGTCACAACCCCGTGACCTCGGACGACGTGAAGTTGACGCTTGGAGTCCGGTTTCAGGCGTCGCCGGGGCGGGCATAGGTACGGCCCTTCCACGCCGCACCGCGTCCGCGGTAGTGCTGCACGGCCGAGTCGACGGTCATCAGGAGGTAGAGCAGCGCGGTGAGCGGGAGCAGCGGTGCGAGGGCCGCCGGCTGGCGGTAGTAGCGCAGCATCGGCAGGTACGTGCCGGCCATCAGCAGCCAGGCCAGGCCGCCGGCCCAGGCAACGGCGGGCCGCCCGGCGGCGAGTCCCGCGAGGAGCGCGGCCGGCGGCACGAGGTAGACCAGGACCAGCCCGGCCACCGTCCCGGTCAGGAGCACCGGCTGGTGGCGCAGTTGGGCGTAGGCGCTGCGGGAGACCATCCGCCACAGGTCCGCGAGGGAGGTGTACGGGCGCACGCTGTCGACCCGCTCCGCGAGGCCGAGCCAGATCCGCCCGCCGGTGCGCTGCACGGCCCGGGCGAGCGAGACGTCGTCGATGACGGCCTGCCGGATCGACTCCGGGATCCCGGCCCGCACGGCCGCCCCGGTACGCAGCAGGACGCACCCGCCGGCGGCTGCCGCGGTGCGGGCGGCGGGGTGGTTGATCCAGCGGAAGGGGTAGAGCTGGGCGAAGAAGTACACGAAGGCCGGAACGATCAGCCGCTCCCAGCCGCTGACGGCCCGCAGCCGGGCCATCTGGGAGACCAGGTCGAGATCGGCCGAGGTGGCGGCGCAGACCAGCTCGCGCAGGCTGTCGGGTTCGTGGGCGATGTCGGCGTCGGTGAGGAGGAGGAAGTCGGGACCGGGGTTCGGGTTGGGGCCGACCCCGGAGCGGGCATGGGCGATGCCGTGCCGCAGGGCCCAGAGCTTGCCGGTCCAGCCCGGATCGGGCTCGCCGGGGGAGAGGACCGTCAGGGGCAGCCCGGGGTGCGCGTCGGCGAGGCGCCGGGCGAGGGCGGCCGTGCCGTCGGTACTGCCGTCGTCGACCAGGATGATCTCGGCCTCGCCGGGATAGTCCTGCGCGAGGAGCGAGGGCAGGCTGAGCGGCAGCACCTCGGCCTCGTCCCTGGCCGGGACCACGATCGCGACGGACGGCCAGCGGGCAGGGGCGTGCCGGGGAGGCAGGCGCGTATCGGTCCGCCAGAACATGCCTTGGCCGAGGGTGAGCCAGAGCCAGACGGCGAGCGAGGCGCACGCGGCGACGAGGAGGTAACCCATCCCGGCAGTCTGCCGCGAGCGGCGCCGCGGGAGCCGCGGGACACCGGCGTTCTACGTCCCGGGTCGGGCCGGGGATCCGCTCCGGGCCGGGCCGGGGATCCGCTCCGGGCCGGTGCGGGCCCGGGCTGCCCGGCTGTCCGGGCCCTGCTGCGCCCGGGTGTGCGCAGCGTCGGGGAAGGCGTGCGACGTGGGGTGTGGCGGTGCTGTTGCCTCGGGTGGGGTGGGGGGATCGATTAGGGTGACCAAGTGAAGATCGCCCTTATGGACTCCGGTATCGGCCTCCTCGCGGCGGCCGCCGCGCTGCGGCGGCTGCGGCCGGACGCGGAGCTGGTGCTGTCCAGCGACCCCGACGGGATGCCCTGGGGTCCGAGGACCCCGCAGGACCTCACCGGGCGGGCACTCACCGTCGCGCGGGCCGCCGCCGCGCACCGGCCGGACGCGCTGATCGTCGCCTGCAACACCGCTTCCGTGCACGCGCTGCCCGCGCTGCGCGCCGCGCTGGAGCCGTCGATCCCGGTCATCGGGACCGTACCGGCGATCAAGCCCGCCGCGGCCTCCGGAGGGCGCGTGGCCATCTGGGCCACCCCCGCCACCACGGGCAGCCCCTACCAGCGCGGCCTGATCCGCGACTTCGCCGACGGGGTGCGCGTCACCGAGGTGCCCTGCCCCGGGCTGGCCGACGCCGTCGAGGCCGGTGACGAGGCCGCCGTCGTACGGACCGTCGCCGCGGCCGCCGCGCTGACCCCGGCCGACGTCACCGACGTGGTGCTCGGCTGCACCCACTACGAGCTGGTCGCGGCCTCCATCCGGGCCGCCCTCGACCGGCGCACCGGCGGCGGCGCGTACGTCTTCCACGGCTCCGCCGAGCCCGTCGCCGTCCAGGCACTGCGCCGGCTCGGCGCCCGCCCGGAGCCCGGCCTGCCGTACACAGGCGGCCTGACCGTCCTGCTCAGCGGCCGTCCCGGCACGCTCCCCGCAGCCGCTCTCGGGTACGCCGAAGGCCGTCTGCTGGCCGGGCACGGGAGCGCCGAGGAAGCGGTTGGCGAAACCGTCGGAGGATCCGTCCCGGGGTGACTCGATCCCCGGGCGCGCGGACTTCGTAGCGCCCGTGAAAGGGTCCGCCCCGCACCCGGCGCCACGCCGCTGACCGTACGCGCGCGTCGGCCGGGAGGCACGGCGGTCAGCTGAACGCGCGGCGGTAGGCGTGGGGGCTGACCCCGGTGGTGCGCTTGAAGCGGTCGCGGAAGGCGGTGGGCGAACCGAAGCCGACCTGGGCGCCGATGCGTTCGACGGAGTGCTGCGTGCTCTCCAGGAGGTGCTGCGCCTGGCGGATGCGGGCGCGGTGGAGCCACTGGAGCGGGGTGGTCCCGGTCTGTTCGCGGAAGTGGCGGATCAGGGTCCGCGTGCTGGTTCCGGCGCGGGCGGCGATGTCGGCGAGCGTGAGGTCGGAGGCCAGGTTCGCCTGCAGCCAGGCGAGCAGGGGTTCCAGGACGGACCCCCGTGGCGTGGGCGCGTGGTCGTGCACGATGAACTGCGCCTGCCCGCCCTCCCGCTCCAGGGGCATGACGGACAGCCGGGCCGCGTCGGCGGCGACCGCCGAGCCGTAGTCCCTGCGGATCATGTGCAGGCACAGGTCCAGGCCCGCGGCGGCGCCGGCCGAGGTGAGGATGCGGCCGTTGTCGACGTACAGGACGTCCGGGTCGACCTCGATGTCCGGGTAGGTGGCGGCGAGGAGGTCGGCCGCCATCCAATGGGTCGTCGCCCGCAGGCCGTCGAGGAGCCCGGTGGCGGCCAGCGGGAAGGTGCCCGAGCAGATGGAGGCGATGCGCGTGCCCTGCCCGGCCGCCGCCAGCAGCGCGGCGCGGACGGCGGGGGAGAGCGGGGCCGTGGGGACGTCCGTACCGGGCACGATGATCGTGTCCGCGCCCTGGAGTCCCTCCAGCCCCCACGGTGCGCGCAGGCTGAAGGAACCAGCGTCGACCTCCGGCTGCTCCGCGCACACCCGGATCTGATAGCCCGGGCGGCCGTCCGGCAGGCGGGTACGGGTGAAGACCTCGATCGGGGTGGACAGATCGAAGGGGATCACCCGGTCCAGGGCGAGGACGGCGACGGTATGCATGACCAGAACCTACCTGGTCGCCGGGCCGGTCGGCGCGGTCGCGGAAGCCTCTTTCCACCCTCTTCCCGCAGGTCAACAGAGCTATAGCAGCTCAATGGCGTTATCCCGTTGGAAGGTGTCATTAATGCCACTGGGGCATAGCTCGCCGTACCCCTAGCGTCGAGGGCGAGCCCGGTACGGACCGGACCGCCGCACGCGGAGGAACCCTTCATGCACGCCCAGATCGTCCTGTTCGACGGCTTCGATCCGCTCGACGTCATCGCCCCCTACGAGGTCCTCCACGCCGGGGGCACCGCATCCGGCGGCGCGGTGAGCGTGGAGCTGGTATCCGCCGAAGGGCCGCGCGAGGTGGTCAGCGGTACGGGGGGCCTGGTGCTGCGCGCCACGGGCAGCCTGGACCCCGGCCGTGCGGACGTGGTCCTGGTTCCCGGCGCCTCGGGCCGGGTCGGAGAACCCGGTGAGGTCCCGGACCTCGACGCGGGCCAAGGGCAGTGGCAGCAGGACGAGTTCATCCCCGTCCTGATCGGCCGCACCCTGACCACCGAGCTGCCCGCGCTGCTCGCAGCGGCGATGGCCGACCCGCGGACGACGGTCGCCGCGGTGTGCGGCGGCTCGCTCGTCCTGGCCATGGCCGGCCTGCTAGAGGGCCGCCACGCCACCACCCACCACCTGGGCCTGGACATGCTCGACGCCACCGGGGTGCACGCCGTGCGCGCCCGCCTCGTCGACGACGGCGACCTCGTCACCGGCGCCGGAGTCACCTCCGGACTCGACCTGGGCCTCTACCTGCTGGAACGCGAGGTGGGCCCGAGGATCGCGCAGGCCGTGGAGGAGCTCTTCGCCCACGAACGCCGCGGCACCGTCTGGCGCGAGCAGGGCCCGGCCCCCGTCGGCTTCTGACGGGCGCACCGCGTCCGCTGCCGGCTACCGGCTACCCGCCATCCGCGTGCCCGCACGCTCCGCACATCGAGGAAAGAACCACAGCATGTCCGTTGAAGGAACCTGGGACCTGACCGTCTCCACGCCCATCGGCCGGATCCACGCCGTAGTCGAGCTCCTGCGCCCGCACGGCGTCCTGACCGGGACCGCCCACGGGGCGGGAGAGGCGGTCCCCCTCGGCGACCTCGCCCTCGACGGGGACCTGCTCACCTGGAAGCAGGCCGTCACCAGGCCGATGCGCCTGAACCTGGCCTTCGCCGTCACCGTCACCGGCGACTCCCTGACCGGGACCTCCAGGGCCGGCCGCCTCCCGGCGTCCAAGGTCACCGGCCGGCGCCGCCCCGCCGGCGTCCGGACGGACGCGGAGCTCCGCCCGTGACGAAGCTCTTCCTCTCCCTCCACGTCCTCGCCGCCGTGCTGGCCATCGGTCCGGTCACCGTCGCCGCGAGCATGTTCCCCGCGGCCCTGCGCCGCGCCACCGCGGCAACGGCCGCCCGCGCCCCCGGGACCGGGGAGCCGGGTGACCCGCGTGACCCGCGTGACCCGGATGACCGCGACGCCCTCGCCAACCTGCGGATGCTGCACCGCGTCTGCCGTGTCTACGCGGCCGTCGGCACCGCGGTTCCCGTCCTCGGGTTCGTGACGGCCAGCAGCCTCGGCGTCCTCGGCAGCGCCTGGCTGATCGTCTCGATCGTGCTGACCACCGCGGCGGCCGCCGTCCTCGCCCTGCTGATCCTTCCGGGCCAGGACGCCGCCCTCGCCGCGCTGCAGGACCAAGACCGGGACCGGGACCCGAACAAGGACCAGGCCCCCGCACCTGGCCCCGTTGCTGCTCCCCGCTCGGCCGCCCGCCTCGCGATGCTCACCGGGATCTTCAACCTGCTGTGGGCCACCGTGACCGTTCTGATGGTCATCCGCCCGGGCTCCACCACGGGAGCCTGACGGCGCCGCACCGCCGTCCCGGAGGCCTACGCCTGGGCGGCGGCGGCCCCCGCCGTCGCGAGGCGCCGGGCCAGGTCCCGTAGCCCGGCGGCGTCCAGCACCCGGTCCCCGTGGCCCGGCAGGGGTACGTGCAACGGGGCAGTCCAGGCATCCGGTACCGCCGCCGCGCCGTACCGTGCCCCGGCCAGGGTGCCGGTCACCGCCGCCACCGTGTCGGTGTCGCCGCCCAGGTCCACGGCGGCCCGTACGGCCTGCGCGAACCCCTCCGTGGTGCGCAGGGCCCACACCGCCGAGCCCAGGCAGGGCCACACCGCCCCGTTGAACTCGGTGGCCAGGTCCGGATGCCAGTCCGGGGCCAGGACCCGCGCGTACCGCTCGCGGTGGTCCGGGTGCACCTGCTCCAGCGTCGCGGGCAGCGCGGCGAGGGGGTCGCCCCCGTCGAGTGCCACGCGTACGAGCTCGTGCAGGACGGCCGTGCCCTCCCAGGCGGCCCGGTCCCCGTGGGTGAGCGCGGCGATCCGCCGGGCGGCGTCCATGGTCGCGTCCCGCCCGGCGGGGGCGAAGTACACCGCCGAGGTCGAGGCGCGCATCAGGGAACCGTTGCCCGCCGCGCGCGCGTTGATCTGGAAGTGCAGCGCGGCGGCCAGGTCCCACGGGTCGCCGCCTGTCAGCACGATCTCCGTCTGCAGCCCGATGTCCTTGGGGTCCCCGGCCGCCCAGCGCCGGAACCGGTCGAAGACGTCGGGGAGCTCGAGCCCGCCGCACTCCAGCAGGGACGCGCCGACCAGCACCGCCATCTGCGTGTCGTCGGTGGCCTCGCCGGGATCCCAGCCGCCGCCCCCGCGCATCTCCTCGCCACGGGCACTCAACTGCCCGGCCGGCCCGAACTCGTACGGCGCACCGAGCGCGTCCCCGGCCGCCGAGTCGACCACGGCTCCGGCGGCACGGTCGATCCGGGTGGGGATGGTCATGCGGCCTCCTCGTACTCCTGCTCCTGTGGTCCACGGCGTACGGAGTCCAGCACGTCGCCGCGATCGGGTCCAGCGGCCCGCCCCCCCCACGACCGGGGTCCCGCCGGCGCCTCCGCCATACGGCCCAGCAGGGACGGTGGCGTCCCCGCGGAACGTGAGTACGCTGCTACACATGACGGGTCACCCTGCGGGGCCGCTCTGGACGGGCCGGGCATCCAACCGTGTGCAGTGGCTGCTCGCCGGGGCCGGTGCGGCCTTCCTGGCGCTCGGGATCGAGATCGCCGTCGACTACGCCTGGGACGCCGGTATCGTCGCGCTGCTCATGGCGGTGATCGGCTGTCTCGCCGCGGGCCTGCTCATCCTCTTCGGCACCCTCGCCTTCGTGCACGCCGCCGTCACCGTCGACGCCGAGGCCGTCGAGGTGCGCTGCGGGCACATCGGGCTGCCGCGCCGCAGGATCCGGCTCACGGAGGTGGAGGCCGCCGAGTACGTGCCCCGGATCACCCCGCAGCAGTGGGGCGGCTGGGGCTACCGCTGGCGCCCCGAGCGCGGCACCGCCGTCATCGTCCGGCGCGGCGAGGGCCTGGAGCTGCGGCTCGGCGACGGCAAGCTCTTCACCGTCACGGTCGACGACGCGCAGAACGCGGTCCTCGTGATCCGCGCCCATCTGCGTGCCCTGGCCCACTGACTCCGCCACCGGCACAGCGCGGGGACGTACACTCCGCCAGATGAGCAGCAGTGCGACCCGCGCGGCCGGGAACGATGCCGGGAACGAAGCCGTGGCCGATACCGGGGACGACCGAGGGGCGGGGCCGGTGCCGGAGGCCGTGGCGGGTTCCCCCGGGCGGCGGTGGGCCGGCCGGCTCGCGCGGCCCGCGGCCGCCGTGCTCTCCGGAGTGCTCCTCTACCTCAGCTTCCCGCCCCGCCCCCTGTGGTGGCTGGCCCCCCTCGCGCTCGCCCTGCTCGGCTGGTGCCTGTACGGGCGCCGCGCGCGGGCCGGGTTCGGCCTCGGCGTACTGCACGGCCTCGGCTTCCTGCTGCCGCTGCTCGTCTGGACCGGCGAGGGCGTCGGCCCCATCCCCTGGCTGGCCCTCGTCACCCTCGAATCCCTGCTGATCGGCCTCACCGCCCTCGGCATCGCCCTCGTCAGCCGGCTCCCCGGCTGGCCGCTGTGGGGCGCCGCCGTCTGGATCGCCGGCGAGGCCCTGCGCGCCCGGGCCCCCTTCGGCGGTTTCCCCTGGGGCAAGCTCGCCTTCGGCCAGCCCGACGGGGTCTTCCTGCCGCTCGCCGCGCTCGGCGGCACCCCGCTGCTCTCCTTCGCCGTGGCCCTGTGCGGATTCGGGCTGTACGAGGTGCTGCGCGTCGGCGCCGACACCCGCCGGGCCACCGCCGCGCTGCTCGCCGCCACCGCCGTGGCCGCCCCGCTCGCCGGGGCGCTGGCCGCCCGGCTGCTGGTCTCCGACGCCGGGGAAGACGGCACGGTGGTGGCCGCGGTCATCCAGGGCAACGTGCCGCGCGCCGGGTTCGACTTCAACGCCCAGCGCCGCCAGGTCCTGGACAACCACGCCAACCGGACCATCCAGCTTGCCGAGGACATCAAGCTTGGCAAGGTCGCGAAGCCCGACTTCGTCGTCTGGCCGGAGAACTCCTCCGACATCGACCCGTACGCCGAGCCCGACGCCTACGCCGTCATCGCCAACGCGGTCAAGACCATCGGGGTGCCCGTCGCCATCGGCTCCGTACTGGCCCCGGAGACCGGCCCGCTGCGCAACACGATGATCCTGTGGGATCCGGTCAAGGGTCCCGTCGACACCTACGACAAGCGCAAGATCCAGCCCTTCGGCGAGCGCATCCCGATGCGCTCCTTCGTCCGGCTCTTCAGCTCCGACGTGGACCGGGTGCAGCGCGACTTCGGCCCCGGCAAGGAGCCCGGGGTCTTCGACATGGCGGGCAGCGGGGTCGGCATGGTCACCTGCTACGAGGCCGCCTTCGACGACGCCGTGCGCTCCACCGTCCGGGCCGGAGCCCAGGTCATCGCCGTGCCCAGCAACAACGCCACCTTCGGCCGCACCGAGATGACCTACCAGCAGCTCGCCATGGACCGGGTGCGTGCCGTCGAGCACAGCCGGACCGTCCTGGTGCCCGTCACCAGCGGGGTCAGCGCCGTGATCCGGCCCGACGGCAAGATCGTGCAGCAGACGAAGATGTTCACCGCCGACGCCCTGGTCGCGGAGATCCCGCTGCGCTCCACGCAGACCCCGGCCACCCGCTTCGGTCCGCTCGCCGAGTACCTCCTGCTGGCCGTGGCCGTCGGCGGCCTCGGCTGGACCTTCGCACGCCGGATGCGCAGGGCCTCGTAAGGTCGCAGGGCCTCGTAAGGTCGGGGAATGACCACACCTGACTTCATCCGCACCCTGCGCGCCACCGCCGGCCACCAGTTGCTGCTGCTGCCCGGGGTGACCGCCGTCGTCGTCGACGACCGGGGGCGGGTCCTGCTGGGACGGCGCGCCGACACCGGACGCTGGTCGGTGATCGGCGGGATCGCCGAGCCGGGGGAGCAGCCGGCCGACACGGCGGTGCGCGAGGTGTACGAGGAGACGGCGGTGCGGTGCGTACCGGACCGGGTGGTGCTCGTGCAGATGCTGCCGCCGATCACCTACCCGAACGGGGACGTCTGCCAGTTCCAGGACATCACCTTCCGCTGCCGGGCCACGGGCGGGGAGGCGCGGGTCAACGACAACGAGTCGCTGGAGGTGGCCTGGTTCGAGCCGGACGCGCTGCCGGAGCCGCTGGAGTCCTTCGCGGTGGACCGGATCCGCCAGGCCCTGCTGGACGAGCCCACCTGGTTCGCCGCCCCGGCCACCCTCGGCCCCGGCCGCTGACGACCCGGGCCCGCCCGCCGCGGGCCCCGGATCAGCCGTTGTCGGAGGCCTCGCGGTACAGCTCCACCGCCTGATCGCCCATGACCGCGCTGTACGAGACCTCCGGCACGGTCCCACCGCCCTCGTAGCCTCCGAGGACGCCCGCCAGGGCGCCGTCGACGAGCCAGGGGCTGCCGCTCGTCCCGCCGCTGAGGTCCGGGCACTCGATGCGGCGCTGGGTCCCGGAGAACAGGGTCGTCGCGTTGGCGCAGTACAGCGGGGAGTCCCCGCTGCTCGGGTAGCCCACGACGGACACCGTGGCGTCGGCCGGCTGCTGCGCCGCCACCGGGAAGCCCCCGGTCACGTCCTCGATCTGCCGGCCGTCCAGCGGGGCCACCGTCGCGAAGGCGATGTCCTCGTCGGGGTCCTCGCCCTCCGTCCAGCCCGGAGCCACGTACATGCCGGTCAGCTTCCACAGACCGTACGGGGCCCCGCCGTCGCGGTAGCCCGGCGCGAAGAAGGTGGTGTCGAGGCTGCCCAGGCAGTGCGCGGCGGTGACGATCACGTCCCGGTCCTCGCTGCGCACCACGGAGGCCGTGCAGAAGTGGCCGCCGTCGAGGCCGCCCGCGAAGAGCGCGCCGACCCGCCCCGCGGCCTCGTCGGCCGCGGCCGTGACCGTGACGCCGAGCGGCGGTTCGGCCAGGGCGTCGGGGACGTCGACGCTCAGCAGGGCCGTCATCGCGGCCAGGGCGAGCAGGATCCGTGCCGCGCGCCGGCCACGGGCACGGGCGCGGGAGCGGCGGTCCGGTCGGGAGGGGAGGCACTGGATCATGCTCCGAGCCTCCCGGGGGAACCTGTGACACGGGCCCGGAAATCCATGTGAATCCGCTGTGAATCAGCGGCGGGGTCCTGTCGCGGGCAGAGCGCGGGCAGGTCGTGGACCGCGAACCCGCCGTCTGGACAGGCGGAGCCTCAGCCGCGCCGCTCGTACACCGTCACCCGGCGGCCGCGGACCTGCCGGTCCTCCACCACGGTGAACTCCGCCCGCAGGACGGCCGCCTTCGCCCGGTCCGCCGCCGAGCCGGAGGGCTTGGCCGCGGCCTTCCCCGAGTCCGTCACCAGGAGGACCCGCCGCTGCTCCCGCAGGGCCGCCGAGATCCGGGCCGGGGCGGCCTCCTCGCCCTTCAGGGTCCCCGACTCCACGGGACCGCGGGCCAGCGCGACGTCCTTCAGGCCGGTGAACGCCCCGGGCGAGACCAGCGCGGTGTCCCGCCGGGCCGCCGGGACGAAGAGCACCGCGTCGCCGTCCCGCTTCAGCGCGGACACCTCCCCGGCCACCGCCAGTACGTCGTCCACCCGGCTGGCCGGAGACCGGTCGGCCAGCGCCACGGGCAGCAGCGCCGCCGTCGCCGCCGCGACCGCGGCCGGCACGAGCGCGCCCGACGCCCTCGGGTACCGGGGCGCGAGGGCCCGTACGGCCGCGCCCAGAGCCGCACCGATCAGCAGGGCCAGGCCGAGCATGGCGAACAGCACGTACCGGTCCAGGAACAGCGGCTGGACCAGGGAGGCCGCGGCCAGCCCCAGCAGCGGCACCGCCAGCAGCGGCAGCCCGACCGAAGCCGCCGTCAGCCGGGCCGGGACACCGGTGCGCGGCCCGCCCCGCAGGTCCGCCCAGGCGCCGAGCGCGCCCACCGCCAGCAGGACGGCCGGGCCGATCATCATGTGCCAGGTCGTGGGCGGTATCCAGGACACCTGCCCGGACTGGGTCCGGCTGAACAGGATCAGCGGCAGCGCCCCCGCCCCGGCCGCCGCCGAGGCGAGCAGCCAGGGCGCCACGACTCCGCGCCGGGCCCGCGCCCACCACAGGGTCACCGCGTGGGCGGGCAGGATCAGCAGGGACAGCCAGTTCAGCAGGGCGCAGACCAGCACGAGGGCCCCGTACGCCGTCCAGCGCGGCCACCTCCGCCGCCCGGGACCGGCTCCGGCTCCGGCTCCGGCGGTCGCGATCAGCGAGACCAGGAGCAGGGTCGACAGTCCGGCCCCGCCCGCGATCAGCGCGTACGACCGGCCCTCCTGGAGCTGGAACTGCACGGCCGGCAGCAGCCCGAGGGCCAGCCCGGCGCCCAGCCCCGCCCACGGACCCGCCAGCCGGCGCCCGATCTGTGCGACACAGCCGGCGGCGACCGCAACCGCCAGCACCGAGGGCAGGCGCAGGGTGGTCGTGCTCGCCCCGAACACCTCGAAGAGTGCGTGCATCAGCAGGTAGTACAGGCCGTGGACCGCGTCCACGTTGCCGAGCAGGTGCCAGATCTCACCGGGGGAGCGCTCCGCCACCTGCCAGGTCGCCGCCTCGTCCCGCCACACGCTGTGCTGCCGGGAGAGCCCCCACAGTCCGAGCGCCAGGGTCCAGAGGACCGGGACCAGCCACACGGGGGACGGCCGCCGCCGGATGCCGGGGAAACGGATGCCGGCTGATATGTGCGAAGTCATGAAGGCGTACGGATCCTCGGGCGGCTGTTCGGGCGGAAAGCACCAGTCTATGGACGATACGGAGGGTTCCGGGACCGGCTGTTGTGCACGACGGAGCGTGATCAAGCGGCCCGCCCGCCCCTAGCCTCGCGGCAGCAAGGTGCGCAGCAGGCACGCAGCAGCACGAACGAGGGGCGGTACCCGGTGAACTGGCTGATCCACGACTACCGCGAGAGCGATCTCGCGGCCGTTGTCCATCTGATCGACACCACGGCCGAACTCGGCCAGGAGTCGGTCTTCTCACTCGCCGAATGCATCAGCGCCCTCACCGACCGGCAGCCCTGTGTGGTCGCCGTCCACCAGGGCGTCCCCATCGGCGCCGCCCTCGCCTGCGTCACCGGCGAACGCGCCTGGGTCATGCGCATCGCCATCGCCGCCGGCTGGCGCGGCCGGGGCCTGGCCAGCGCGCTCCTCGTGGAGCTGGAGCGGCGGCTCATCGCCGCCCGCGTCGGGCGCATCGCCTACGTCCTGCCCGAGGAGGATCTGCTCGGCGAGGGACTCCTCAACGCCGGCTACACCCGGCAGCCCGCCGTCGCCTACTTCGAGAAGACCGAGCCGCTGCACGGACCGGCCGCCGGTCTCCTGGACGACCTGGGCGGACGGTTCCTGCCGAGCGACCTGTGGGCCAAGGTCGCCGGGATGGAGACGGAGAAGGACCTCATCGAGCGGCGCGTCGTACTGCCGCTCGCCGAGCCCGAACGGGCCGCCGCGCACGGGGTGCAGCCGCCGCGCGCCATCACCCTCTTCGGCCCGCCCGGCACCGGCAAGACCACCTTCGCCCGGGCCATCGCCTCCCGGCTCGGCTGGCCCTTCGTGGAACTGCTGCCCTCCCGCCTCGCCGACGAGGGCAACCTCGCGGCCGCGCTGCGCGACGCGTTCGCCCGCATCGCCGAGCTGGAGCGGGTCCTCGTCTTCATCGACGAGGTCGAGGAGATCGCGCCCGTGCGCACCGAGCCGGCCCAGCCCGGCGGGATCCACGGAGTGACCAACGAACTGCTCAAGCTGATACCCGGCTTCCGCGAGGGCGACGAACGGCTGCTGGTCTGCGCGACCAACTCCATCCGCTCCCTCGACCCGGCCTTCCTGCGCCCCGGCCGCTTCGACTACCTGATCCCGATCGGCACCCCGGACCCGGGCGCCCGCGCCGCGATCTGGGGCCGGTACACGGCGGGCCGCCCCGATGTGGACGTGGCGGCGCTGGTCGCGGCGAGCGAGCTGTTCACCCCGGCCGACATCGAGCACGCGGCGCGGATCGCGGCGCAGGTGTCCTTCGAACGGGACCTGGAGGCGGTGGGCGCGCGCGGCGCGGCGGCGGCCCAGCTGGGCGCGAGCACGGAGGACTACCTGGCGGCGGTGGCGCAGTGCCGGCCGACGGTGACCCCGGCGATGACGGGGGAGTTCGCGGCGGACATCACCGCGCACGCCCGCTTCTGACACATCCCCGCTTCTGACGGAGGAGCGGCACGAGCCGCCTGCCCGCCACGGACGGGCAGGCAGAAATGGCCCGCAGCCACTCCCCAAAGCGGCTGCGGGCCTCCCGCGCGGACTTGGCATCCGTGCGGGACGGCCACGTTCCGTTGGGGTGTATCGCCGGCTGGAACGTGGCAGTAGAGGTGCCGGGAGGGCCGCATCCCTGATGCCCTGCCGACACGTTCGAGTCAACCAGGGTCAGGGGTGCGCGCACCTCGGCCGCACGGCCACGATCGCCCTGGCCGTAAGGACCGGTCGGCGGGTCCGGACCGTTGGCCGAAAGAAGGACCGGGGTTACGCTCGGGCCATGGCCTTCGTCGTCTTCATGACCATCCCCGGGCTGGCGCTGCTGCTCACGGCCGTGGCCTTCCTGGACCTCGCGCTGGAACGCGCGGGCCGCGCCGGCCTGCTGCCCTGGCGCTGGAACGGCCGCAAGGGACAGATGTCCTCGACGGGCTTCGAGCAGCTGCACGCGAGCTTCTCGCCCGGCAAGCAGAACGAGCTCAAGGAGCGGCAGAGCGCGCTGATCATGCGCGACGACGAGGAGGACGGCGCCCCGCCCCGCTCCCGCGTGGACCTCGACGGCGGGCTCGCGGTGATCCGGCTGCCGGCCGCCGGGTCCCGCTAGACGGCCGGATCCGAAAGAGACGGCCTACGGGCGGCAGCGGTACGTGAACTCCGCCGCGGCCGTGCGGTGTACGGGGGAGACGAGTTCCAGCTCGGCCTTCGCGGGGTAGGTGCCCGCGCCCTGGAAGGTCCACAGCAGGTGCAGCCGGGCCTCCTTGCGGCCGCTCGGCACCCGCTCGCTGAGCTGTTCCGAGCGCGTGCCGTCACTGCGCAGCCAGCGGTACGTGAGGACCCCCGGACGCCCGTTGGTCCCTACGACGGCCACCACGTCGGCGGTCCCGTCGCAGCCGGGCCCCTTGGCGTCGGCGGCTTCGGTGGACACCGCCAGGTCCCGGACCTCCAGGGCGGGGCCGTAGCGCTGCCAGCCCAGGTAGCAGAGGACCCCGATCAGGACCACGGCGGCCAGGGTGTAGCGCCGCCACTCGCGCCGCCGACGGGGTGCCGGGGCCGGGTACAGCGGGAACGGCGCGGGCAGTGCGGCCGTCACCCCCGGTCCGAAGCGCAGGACCGAACCCTCGACCCGGTCGGGCACGGCCCCGACCGGTACGTCGAACCGGGCGGTCGGGCCGGTCCGGTCGGTCCCGCCGACGGGGCCGAGCCGCTCGGTCCGCTCCGTGCCCTGCGGCGGTCCGGTGATCCAGTGGCTGCCGAGCACGGTGGCGCTGTAGTCGTCTTCGCCCTGCGGGGCGTGGGGATCGCTCATGCCGGCTTGCACCCCCGGATGTAGATGCTCTGGACGGAACTCTGGTTGGCGGCGGCCGGCTTGGTCGTGGCGCGGACGCTCCAGTAGCAGCCGGCGCCCCGGGCGAAGGTGTGCGCGAGGGTCTTGGTACCGGGACTCCCGGCCGCGAACTCGAAGCTCTGGCTCCCGTCGGGGACGGTGAGGGCGCCCTGGTCGTCGCCGGTGAACCACTCGACGACCAGGGTGTACGGGCCCGCGCCGTCGCTGTCGACGGAGAAGGCGGCCTCGGTGGTGCCCGGGGCCGTCTGCCGGAAGGAGGTGACGGTCACCGCGGAGATCTTGACCTTCGGGGACGGGGAGGGGGTCGGCGTGGGGGTCGCGGACGGGGTCGGCGGCCTGGTCACCGTCCAGCTCGGTGTCGGTGTCGGTGTCGCCGTGGGAGTGGGCGTGGGCATCGTGTAGCTCGGACTCGGGGTCGCCGACGGAGATGCGGACGGTGTGGGTGTCGGTGTCGCCGATGCGGACGAGGTCGGCCCGGGCGCCGCCGTGGCCGGGCCCGGCGCCGAGGCGCTGGACGTCGCGAAGGCGTTGAGCGCCATCGCGCCGACCGGCTCCGAACCGACCGCCTGGTAGCCGAGTACGGCCACCAGCCCGAGCACCAGCGCCGCTCCCGCCGCGAGCAGCCCGCGCCCGCCCGGGGACCAGCCCGGGGGAGGCGGCGGCAGGACCGTGGTGGCCAGGGCGGTGGCGCCCTGCGCCGGGGCGCCCGCGGAGGGGAACAGCAGCGGCAGCAGGGCGGCCAGCGCGGCCAGCTTGCGCTGTCCGCGCTCCTCCCACTGGGGGCCGTACGCCGCCAGGGCCACCGCCTCCAGTTCCGCGACGAACGCCTCGGCATCCTCGGGCCGCTGTTCGGGGGCCTTCGCCAGCCCGCGCCGGATCAGCGGGCGCACCGGCTCGGGCGCCTCGGTCTCCGGGACCGGAGCCTCGATGTGCTGGACCGCGAGCTCGGCGAAGTTCTGCCCGTCGTAGGGCTTGCGGCCGGTCAGGCATTCGAAGAAGGTCGCCGTCGCCGCGTACACGTCGGCCGCGGGCGAAGCGGGCCGGCCCTGCCACTGCTCCGGTGCCATGTAGGCGGGGGTGCCCGCCGCCCCGGGGGTCGTGCCCAGGGGGGTGGCGATCCCGAAGTCGACCAGCTTGGAGGTGCCGTCGGCCCCGACCAGCACGTTCGCCGGCTTGTAGTCCCGGTGCACCACACCGGCCCGGTGCGCGTCGGCCAGCCCCAGCAAGGAGCCCTTCAGCAGCACCAGCGCCGCCTCCGGTCCGGTCCGTCCGCACTGCTTCAGCAGGGCGTTCAGGGGGATGCCGTCCACGAGCTCCATGACGATCGCGGCGCCGCCGGGCGCCTCGACGTACTCGTACAGCCCGACCACGTAGGGGGAGCGCAGGGCGCCGAGGAGCTGGGCCTCCGCCCGGAACTCCCGGACGAAGACCGGGTTCTCGCGCATCCGGTCGTTCAGGTACTTCACCGCGACGGCCGTGCCGGTGCCCTCGTGGACCGCGAGGACCACGCGGCCGCTGGCGCCCGAACCGAGCTCGCGGATCTCCGGGTAACCGGGAACCGACCACACGCCGTTCATGCCCATCCCCCTTGCCGTGGCGTGACCGCGCCCCGGAGCCGGTCGTTCCAGGGACCGGCCACCACCTGGGACACATTTCCGCCACGGCCGGTTCCCTGCCGGGGGAGTGGGGCGTCAGGCCGCGGCCGCCCGCGCCCCGATCATGGAGTGCAGCCGGTCGGCCGCCGCCCGCCCGAACTCCGGATCGTTGATGTGGGTGTCGTAGTCGTGGATCCGGGCGGCGCTGCCCCGCAGCCCGTCGCGCAGTGCCGAGAACAGCGCCCCGTCGGCTTCGGGGTCGTGGTAGGGCCCGCCGGGGGCGCCGAGCGTGGACAGTCCGCGCAGGGGGACGCAGACGGCCGTGGGCCCGGTGGCCGCACGGAGTTTGGCGGCGACCCGGCGGCCGAGTTCGGCGCATTCGGCCGCGGTCGTACGGATCACCGTGATCGAGGGGTTGTGGACGCGGACCCGGCGGTACCGGACCCGTTCGGGCAGGCTCTCCATCGGCCCGAACTTCACCATGTCCAGCGCCCCCAGGCTCACCACCTGCGGGATCCCGGCCCGCCCGGCCGCGCTGAGCCGGTCGGGTCCGGCGGTCAGGATGCCGCCGCACAGGTCGTCGGCGAGCTCGCTGAGCGTCAGGTCGAGGACGCCGGCGAAGATCCCCTGGCCGGCCAGGGTCTCCAGGGTCCGGCCGCCGGTGCCGCTGACGTGGAAGACCAGTACCTCGTAGCCCAGTTCGGTCAGCCGTTCCCGGGCCGCGTCCACGCCGATCGTGGTCACGCCCGCCATGCTCGCCGCGATCAGCGGCCGGGACCCCGAGCCCAGCCGGGCCGGGCGGTGCAGCTCCAGGCTGGAGCGCGCGTAGGCCTCGGCCATTCCGGAGACGGCCGCGACGGCATTGGCCAGGACCGGCGCCGAGATGCTGTTGATCCCCGCGATGTCCACGACGCTGTACATCATCGTGATGTCCGCCGATCCGACGTACGGGGCCACGTCCCCGGACGCCATGGAGGAGACCATCACCTTCGGAACGCCGAGCGGCAGGGCGCGCATCGCCCTGGTGGCGATGGAGGTGCCGCCGCTGCCCCCGATCGCGAGGACTCCGTGCAGCCGGCCTTCGGCGTGCAGGCGTAAGAGGGTCGCTTCCGCGCCCCGGGCCATCGTGGTGACGGCCGCACCCCGGTCGGCGGCCGCACGCAGTTCGGACAGTTCCGTTTCCGCGGCCCGCGCCACCGCTTCGCGCGGTACGTCGGCGGGCACCCGGGGCTCGTTCATGATTCCTGTGTCGACCGTGATCACTTCGACGCCGGCGCGCAGCAGCCTCTCGCGCAACCAGCCGTACTCCACACCCTTGGTGTCCAGGGTTCCCACCAGCACGACGTTCGTCATACGTGCAATGTCCATGCAGGTGGGGTTTGTTGGCAAGTAAAGGTCAGGTCAACCCTCATGTGCGAGTACGTCCAACAGCCTTTCCAGGAAAGGAATCTGAGCCACCACCAGCTTGGTTCTGGCCACCGCGGGAGTGAACCACTCCACCCGGTCCAGCTCGGGGAACTCCTGCGTCCGGCCCGACTTCGGCGGCCACTCCATCGTGAAGGTGCCGTGGACCGCGAGGGCCGGATCCAGGTCCGCGCGCACCGCCCAGATGGTCACGAGCTTGCCGCCGACCATCCGGATCTCGCCCAGCGGCAGGTACGGACCCTCGGGCGGCGGCAGCCCGACCTCCTCCTCGAACTCCCGGCGGGCCGCGTCGCGCGGGGTCTCGTCCGGCCCGTACTCGCCCTTCGGGATCGCCCAGGCGCCCGCGTCGCGGCGCTCCCAGAGCGGGCCGCCCATGTGGCCGAGCAGGATCTCGACGGGCCGGTCGGCGGTGGGGGTGTCGTCCGTGGTGCCGGGCTGCCTGAACAGGAGGAGCCCGGCGCTGCGCTTCGCGGTCATGGCCCATCCCTACCCCGTCCGGGCGCCCCTCAGGCGGCGGCTCTCGTGGCGGCTCGGGGGCAGGCTCAGGCGGCCCCTCGGGCGCCGGCTCAGTGGTCGTGCGGACCCTGGCGGTGCACCGGCCCGTGGGCGCCCGCGCAGTGCGAGTCGGCCCGGTCCGATCCGGTCCGGTCCTCGCCGGGGCGGCCGACCGTGAGGAGGGAGTCCTGGGCGTGGTCCACCTGGAGGGTGGTGTGCGTGATCCCGTACTCCTTCGCCAGCAGCGCCTCCAGGTCCCGGCGCACGGCGTGGCAGTCCCCCTCCGGGGCCACCAGCACGTGGGCGGACAGGGCGGCCTGCCCGGAGGTGATGGTCCAGATGTGCAGGTCGTGGACCTCGGTCACCGGGGGCTGCCCGACCAGGCGGTCGCCGACCGTGTCCGGGTCCACGTGGGCCGGAGCGGCCTCCAGCAGGATCCGGCCGGACTCGCGGACCAGCCCGTAGCCCGCCTTGACCATCAGGACGACCACGACCAGCGAGGCGATCGAGTCGGCCTGCCGGAAGCCGGTGGTGAGCACGATCAGGCCCGCGACGGCGGTGCCGATGAACGCGAACAGGTCGTTGAGGATGTGCTGGTAGGCGCCCTCGACGGCCAGGGAGGTGCGGTTCGCCTTCGAGATGCACCAGGCCGCCACGATGTTGACGACGATGCCCGCGAGCGCCGTCACCAGCACCAGCCCGCCCTCCACGGGCGGCGGATCGAGCAGCCGCCGTACCGCCTCGTACGCCAGCCAGACCGCCAGCAGCAGCAGTGTGAGGCCGTTGGCCTGGGCGGAGAGTATCTCCGCGCGCTTGAGGCCGTACGTGAAACCGCCGCGCGCCGGCCGGGCCGCCAGCCGCATCGCGATCAGCGCGAGGACGATCGAGACGGCGTCCGTCAGCATGTGGGCGGCGTCCGAGATCAGGGCCAGGGAATGCGCCAGGACGCCGATGACCACCTCGATGGCCATGAAGCCCGCGATCAGGCCGAGGGCGATGCCGAGCCAGCGCCGGTCGGCGTCGGCGGCGACCCCGTGGCTGTGACCCGCGTGACCGTGACCGGACTCCTCAAGGCCGCCGTGACCGCCGTGGCCCTCGTGGCCGGCGGTGCCGTGGTCGTGCGGCGCGTGGTCGTGCGCGCTCATGGTGTCCCCCGTGGGTCGTGGCGGACCGCTCGCGCGTTCCGCTCCGCCTGAAGTGAAGCGCACCTCGGGGCGATGGGCAAAGGCTGCAACGGGGACCGTTGTCATTACCCATAACGCCAGCCTGACCTGCGGTTATGCCGGGCGCGCCGGATCGTGGGAAAATCGGCCCATGGTCCAGCGCCCCGGTGTGCCGACCGCGCCCGAACTCCTCCTGGAAACGGACAGGGGGTCCACCGCGATGAGCCCGCGCCGGACCTACCACGTCGGCCGGGACCCCCTCTGCGAGATCTGCCTCGACGACGCCCGCGTCTCCTGGCACCACGCGGTCCTGCGCCCGGACGGCGACCACTGGACCCTGGAGGACGAGGACAGCACCAACGGCACGTGGGTCGACGGCCACCGCGTCCGCGAGTGGGCGGTCGGCGTAGGCAGCGAGCTGCGCTTCGGCAGCGCCGCCGACGGACCGCGCGTCCGCTTCGCCGAACCCGCCGCCGTCTCCCGCCCCTCCTCGGTCTCCCGCCCGGACATGACCAGCACCTTCCGGCAGCCGACCTCGGTCCGCCCGCTGGCCCACCAGGCAGCCGTCCGCATCGGCCGGGCCCCCGACAACGACCTCGTCGTCGACGACCTCGTCGTCTCCCGCCACCACGCCGAACTGCGCGCCCGCCCCGACGGCCGGTACGAGATCGCCGACCTCGGCAGCCACAACGGCACGTACCTCAACGGCGCCCGCCTCACCGGGGCCGCCGCCATCGGCGAGGGCGACGTCGTCGGCATCGGCCACTCCGCCTTCTGCATGGTCGGCGACCAGCTGCAGGAGTACGTGGACACCGGCCAGGTCTCCCTCGACGTCCAGGACCTCGGCGTGGCCGTCGACAACGGCCGCAAGACCCTCCTCGACCACGTCTCCTTCCCCGTCGGCGCCACCACCCTGCTCGCGGTGGTGGGCCCCAGCGGCGCCGGCAAGTCGACCCTCCTCGGCGCGCTCACCGGCCTGCGCCCCGCCGACCACGGCACCGTCTTCTACGACGGCCGCGACCTCTACCGGGACTACGCCGAACTGCGCAGCCGCATCGGCCTCGTCCCGCAGGACGACATCCTGCACGCCCAGCTCACCGTGCGCCGCGCCCTCGTCTACGCCGCCGAGCTGCGCTTCCCGCAGGACACCGCCAAGGCCGAACGCGAGGCCCGGGTCGACGAGGTGATCGGCGAACTCGGCCTCCAGCAACGTGCCGACCAGCCCATCCACAGCCTCTCCGGCGGCCAGCGCAAACGCGTCTCCGTGGCCCTGGAACTGCTGACCAAGCCCTCCCTGCTCTTCCTGGACGAACCCACCTCCGGGCTCGACCCGGGCATGGACCGCTCGGTGATGAACATGCTGCGCGGCCTCGCCGACGACGGCCGCACGGTCATCGTCGTCACCCACAGCGTCCTCAACCTGAGCGTCTGCGACCGCCTCCTGGTCCTCGCGCCCGGAGGCCGCATCGCGTACTACGGGCCTCCGGACGAGGCGCTCGGCTTCTTCGGCTTCGAGCAGTGGCCCGAGGCCTTCGAGGCCTTCGAGAACGAGCGCGAGCGCGACTGGGCCGGGGAACACCGGTCCTCGCCGCTGTACCGCCGCTACGTGGACGTCGCCGGCCGGGTCCCGCTCGCGGGGGCCGGCGAATGGGCCGCGGGCATCCCGCCGAAGCCGCCGCCCAAGGCACAGAGCTGGGGTTCGCAGCTCTCCACCCTGATCCGCCGGTACGCCGCCGTGCTCAGCGCCGACCGCACCTTCCTGATCATCATGGTCGCCCTGCCGTTCGTCATGGGGGCCATGGCCCGCGCGCTGGCCGGCAGCGAGCTCACCGCGGAGACGGCGCTCAACGCCCTGTTCATCCTGTGCGTGGGCGGGGTCCTGACCGGAGCCGCCAACGCCGTCCGTGAACTGGTCAAGGAACGCGTCATCTACCAGCGCGAACGCGCCGTGGGCCTCTCCCGGTCGGCCTACCTGATGTCCAAGGTGGTGGTCCTCGGCGCCATCACCATCGGCCAGGCCGTGGTCCTCACCCTCGTCGGTCTCGCCGGGGTCAAGACCAACGCCCCCGGCGGCAAGGGCCTCTTCCTGCCCCCGCTCGTCGAGATCACCCTGGTCGTCGCCCTGCTGTCCGTGACCGCCATGGTGCTCGGACTGCTGATCTCCGCCCTGGTGTCCAAGGAAGAGGTCACCATGCCGCTGCTGGTCCTGCTCACCATCGTGCAGGTCGTCTTCTGCGGCTCCCTGCTGAAACTCACCGGGGTCCCCGTCATCGAACAGTTCGCCTGGTTCGTGCCGGCCCGCTGGGCCATGGGCGCCATGTCGGCCACCATCGACCTCGGCGCCATCGTGCCCGGCAAGATCACCCAGGACCCGCTGTTCGACCACAAACCCCGGCTGTGGCTCATGGAGGTGGGGGCGCTGGCCGGCCTGGCGGTGCTGTTCGGCGTGCTGGTCGGCCGGGTGCTGAGGCGCCACGAGCCGGCCATCATGCGGAAGTAGCCGCGATGACCAGCCCCGGCCAAGCCGCGGACTTCCGGCCCACCCACATCGTCCCGCAGGACGGCCTCCCCGCATGGGAGACCCCGGACCTGTCCAGGCCGACCGTGCCGCTCGACGCCTTCCTGCCCGTACGGCTGCTGTCCCGGCGCGGCGAGTGGGGGGAGATCCTGTGCGCCAACGGATGGTCCGCCTGGGTGGACGGACGGCTGCTCCTGGCCGTGCCGCAGCCCCCGCCGACCGGCGGACGCCCGCTGACGCGCGTCGAGGACCCCCAGCCGATGCTCGCCCGGTGCACGGAGGAACTGGAACGCTACCGGCGGGCCGTCACCGACCTCGCGGCCGGGCGGACCGACCCCGAATCCTTCCGGCGCTCCCTGCGCGGACTGCGCGTCGGCGTCGTCGTCGACGGGGAGTCCGTGTGGCTCTACGACGAGGCGGCGGGACGGTGGATGTACGGGGACGGGAGCCGCCTGGCCACCTACGCGGTCGTCACGGGACCCGGTGCCCCGCCCGCGCCGCAGACCCCGCCGGCGGAAGCCGACACCGAGGGCGGGGGCGACGTACGAGATGTTCCGCATGGTCCGGACGCGCCGCACGAACCCACGAGGATCGTGGAGCTGCCCGGGCCGGAGGCGGGCTGATGGGCTCCGGTCCGGCCGCGGAGCCGTTCCGCGGGCGGGAGTCCGACCTGCGGGGGCGGCGGATCGCCGGGTACGTGGTGGAGGCCGAGATCGGGCGCGGGGGGATGGCCGTCGTCTACCGGGCGCACGACGTGCGGCTCGACCGGACGGTCGCGCTCAAGCTCCTCGCGCCCGAACTGGCGCGCAACGACGTCTTCCGGCAGCGGTTCGCGCACGAGTCGAAGGTGGCGGCGGCCATCGACCACCCGCACATCGTGCCCGTCTTCGAGGCGGGGGAGACCGACGGGATGCTGTACATCGCCATGCGGTACGTGGCCGGCCAGGACCTGCGGGCCATGCTGGACCGGACGGGCCCGCTGCCCGTGGAGGCCGCCGCCCGGATCGCCGGCCAGGTCGCCTCGGCCCTGGACGCCGCCCACGCGCACGACCTGGTGCACCGGGACGTGAAGCCCGGCAACATCCTGGTCGCGGGCGGCACCGACAGCGAACACCCCGAGCACGTCTACCTGACCGACTTCGGGCTGACGAAGAAGTCGCTGTCGCTGACCGGGTTCACGACCGTCGGGCAGTTCGTCGGGACCCTGGACTACGTGGCGCCCGAGCAGATCGCCGGGAAACCGGTCGACGGCCGGTGCGACGTCTACAGCCTGGGGTGCGTGGTCTACGAAATGCTGGCCGGCGGCCCGCCGTTCCAGCGCGACGACGACATGGCGCTGCTCTGGGCCCACCAGTACGATCCGCCGCCGGCCGTGTCCTCGCGGCGCGAGGGCCTCCCGCCCGGGGTGGACGAGGTGCTGGCACGGGCCCTCGCGAAGGCGCCCGAGGACCGGTGGGGGAGCTGCCTGGAGTTCACGGGGGCGCTGCGGCGGGCGGGTGCGGGCGAGGGCGCCGGGGCGGCGGCCTTCGTCCGCGCGCCCGCCCGGTCGGCCTCCGAGGGGCCGCCGCCACCGCCGCCCAGGTGGGCACTGCCGGTGTTCTAGGCCCGGGTTTCCAGTCCCGATGCCCTAGTCCCGGTCCTTCTCGGGGGAGGGCGCGCACACGACGTGGGCCGTGACCTCGGCGTGCGCGGCCGAGGCGTACCAGCCCTTGCGGCCGTCCGCGTCGACGACGGGGTAGGAGGCCAGGACGGTGTGCCGGAGCGTGCCGTCGCGGCGGCGGTCCCAGTGGCTGGTGGAGTACCCGCCGGACTGCACGGCCGTGCCGCGCGGACAGAACACCCTGCTGACGGACACCGCCTGCGCCGAGGCGTCCTTGCGGCCGGTGTCGCCGGAGAGGTGTCGGGCTGCGGGGCCGGTCGCCTGGGTGGGGAGGGCGGTGGAGAGGGTCAGGGCCAGCGCGGAGAGGGCGATCAGGCCAGCGGCGTGAAGCGGCCGGAACAGGCCTTTGGTCATGTTCACGGAGACCAGCGTGTCATGCGGAAACGATCCCCCGATGAGCCGATTTGCGACTGTTCACTCGAACGGCGCAACGGGCGGTCGGGTCGGTTCGGGCCCCCGGCGGCGGGGGAGCAGGGCGCCGAGGAAACCCGCCACCCCGCCCGCGAGGAACGCGAACCCGACCGTGCGCCAGAGCAGCGGGCGCAGCTCCACCTCTCCACTGAGTTCGTCGGCGTCGCCGATGCCCAGCAGGGAGAGGCCGAACTGGGCCTGGATCCGGGCCAGCAGGCAGACCACCAGGGTGGCCAGGGCCAGGGCGACGGCCAGGTGGAGGGCGTGCTGCCAGGCGCGGACGTGCGCGGGCGAGCGGGCGGCGGCCAGGGCGCCGGCGGCGAGCAGGAGGACGACGGCCAGGACGACGAGCCACCACGCCCGGGAGTCCCGCTCCGCGAGCGAGGCCACGTCGATGGTGGACAGGTCCGGGGCGGAGCCCTGGCCGGTCGTGCGCAGCACCTCGTCCAGGACCTTCGGTACCGGCAGCCCGAACGGCCCTTCGGCCTTGCCCTCCCAGGCCCCGCCGAAGCCGAGGGTGAGGGCGGGCCAGACCAGGTTGGGCAGACCCAGCAGGATCACCGCCAGGGTGCGGTCCGCGTGCCCCCGGGTCCCCGCCACCACCAGGCCGACGCCGATCCCGAGGACGACGTACGCGAGGAGCAGCGCGACCACGGCGAACGCGGCCGGCCGCACCGCCGCGTGGAAGCGGACCAGCCCCGTCGGGAGCGGTGCGCGGCGGGACACCAGCAGGGAGACCAGCAACAGGCCCAGGATCCAGAGCAGTCCGAAGCCGAGGCTCGCGGGGATCGCCGCTTCGAAGCCCACCGTCGGGCTGGCGTCGAGGACTTCGCCGATGTCGCCGAGGATCGAATCGCCGGTGGAGATCGCGAAGTTCTGGCGGGCCAGCAGGGCCGTGCCGGTCAGCGCGGCCAGCCAGAGGAGCACCAAGGGCACGGCGCGGGCGAGGAGTTCGCGCACTCCCGCCACGGCGCGGTTGTGCAGGGGGCGCAGGAAGAGCCAGCCGGTGGTCAGTGCGCCGGCCAGGCTCACGGAGAGGGGGAGCAGGGACAGGCTCGCGTCGGCCCCGGCCAGGAAGCCGGCCCCGCCCGTCACGTCGACCGACCCGCCCGCGGCCATCAGCACCACGGCGGCCACGACGTGCGGGAACGCGCCGCCGGGCAGACCGCCGGCGCCGGCGAGGACGAGCCCCGCGGAGGCGACCACGGCCATCACCACGAAGCCCGCGAGGACCGCGACGAGGGAGTCGAGCCAGGCTCGCGCGGCCGGTGCCGTTGTAGGGCTCATCCTGCCACCGTAGGCAGCTCCGCCTGAGGCCACCACCCGGACGGCTCCGCTTGCGGGCACCACCCGGACGGCGCACACAATGGTCGCCAGGAGTGCATGAAATCCGGAGATTTCCGCTGATGCCCCGCAGAAGTTCCCCATCGGAACCTCCGCGGAGCACCGCACGCAGGCCAGGTGTGGCCACGTAGGGCCTGGTAAGGCCCGGTGCAGCCACGTGAGGCCGGGCATGGGCCGCAGCGGGACGTCCACAGGGGACCGGAACCCCTCCGCCTGGGAAGAAGAGCCCGTGACCACTCAACCCTCCGGCCAGCAGCCGCCGTGGCCCACACAGCCGTCACAGCCGCCCTCGCAGCCGCCGTCGTCCTCGTCCGGGCGCCCCACGGGACCTCCCTCCGGGCCCCTCTCCGGGGGCCGGGAAGGCCCGCCGCCACCGCCACCGCCGGCCCCTCCCGGAGGATCCGGGAGCGGGGTGCCCCCCGGCCCCCCCGAGCCCCCGCACAAGGCCTGGTGGCGCTCCGTACCCCGGCTCGCCACCACGATCGTCGCCCTCGCCGCCGCCGTGACCCTGGCCGTCGTACTGACCAGGCCCAGCGGCGGCGGGGGCACCACCACCTCCGCGGGCAACGAGGTCTTCCTCCAGCCCGCGGCGGCCTCCGGGCCCGACCCCTTCACCGAGTCCACCGCCTCGAAGCAGGCCACGGCGCAGCCCGAGACCCCGCCGCCCGCGACTCCTCCGCCGGCCTCGACGCCCTCGGCGGCGGAGACGAAGCCCGGGTCGAACCCCCCGGCGAAGACCCCCTCGGCCGCGGCGACCACGGCCACCCGCAGCGTCAGCGGGGCCTCGCCCGAGCTGTACGCGGGCACGCCGTCCGTGCCCGCCTGCGACGTCGAGAAGCAGATACGGGTGCTCTCGGCGCAGCCCGCCAAGAACGCCGCCTTCGCCTCCGGTCTCGGCATCCAGCCGGCGTCCGTGCCGGGGTACCTGCGCTCCCTCACCCCGGTCCAGCTCCGGGTGGACACCCGGGTCACCAACCACGGCTACGTGGACGGGCGCTCCACCAGCTACCAGTCCGTGCTCCAGGCAGGGACCGCCGTGCTCGTGGACGACCGCGGGGTACCGCGGGTCCGCTGCGCCTGCGGCAACCCGCTCGGGCCGCCGGTGGCGCTGCAGGCCAACCCGAAGCGGTTCGGGCAGCCTTGGACCGCGTACCAGCCCTCGCAGGTCGTGGTCATCGCCCCGTCCGTGACCATCGTGAACAACTTCGTGATCTACGACTACCACGACCGCCGCTGGTTCGAGCGTGACCGTGGCGACCACCACGGCCGCCACGACAGGCCGGTCCCGCCGCCGGTGATCCACACCCCGATCTTCCCCACCCCGACCCCGACGCCGACGCCGACGTTCACTTCGCCGTCTCCGACGTTCACGTCGCCGTCTCCGACGTTCACGTCGCCGTCTCCGACGGTCACCTCTCCGTCTCCGACGCTCACTTCGCCGTCTCCGACGGTCACCTCTCCGTCGCCGACGCTCACTTCGCCGTCCCCGACGCTCACCTCCCCGTCCCCGACGGTGTCGCCTTCGGAGTCCGTGTCGGCGTCGGTGACCGGGTCCGAGTCCCCCTCGAAGTCACCGTCCCCCTCGCAGTCCCCGTCCGTCTCGCCGTCGGAGTCGGCCTCCACCTCGCCGTCCGCGGACCGGAAGTCGCAGTCGCCGACGCCGTCCGTGTCGCCTTCGCCCTCGAAGAGCGCGGTAGTGCCGACGCCCCCGCGGAGCTCGGCGGCGCCGCAGCCTCCGAGCCCGCCCAAGATCTCCTCTGCGCAGCCCGAGCCGCCGAAGCCGAAGCCGACGCCTCCGCCGTTGGTTTCGACCCAGCCCGAACTGCCGCCGCCCCCGCCCCCGCCCCCGCCGGTGGCGACGCCCCCGCCGCCCCCGCCGCCGATTCCCGCGACCACGATCGCGCCCCCGCCGCCGCCCCCGCCGCCGCCGTCCGCGGTCGGGCCCGGAGACGGCACCGACCAGAACTCGGACGGAGGTCCGGCCGGTAACGGCAACCAGTAGGGTCCAGTCCGACACGAAGACCTCCCCGAGGGCCGATGGCCCTCGGGGAGGTCTGGTCACGCCGCCGTCGTGCGGGGGTCGCTGCTAGCGGACGCGCCCGTACATGTTCGGGTTGTACGCGCTGAAGCTGGAGACGCGGACCTGCTTGCCGGGGCGGGGGGCCTCGATGTACTTGCCGTCGCCGAGGTAGACGGCGACGTGGTGGATGCCCGAGGTACTGCCGTTCGAGGTCCAGAACACCAGGTCGCCGCGGCGCAGCTCGGAACGGGAGATCGGGGTGGTGGCCCGGTACTGGTCGGAGGCCACGCGGGGGAGGGTGATGCCCGCGGAGCGGTACGCGGCCTGGACCAGGCCCGAGCAGTCCCAGCCGCGAGGGCCGTTGCCGCCCCAGACGTAGGGGTCGCCGAGGTGGCTGCTGGCGAAGGAGATGGCGCCTTCCGTGCCCTGGCGGACGGGCGTTCCGGAGGAGCCGGACGAGCCCGAGGAGCCGGATGAACCGGAGGAGCCGGAGGAGGAGCCGCCGCCGGATCCGGAGCCGCCCGCGAAGCGCTCGTACTTGGCCTTGTGCTGGGTCCAGCGCCACCAGCCGGTGCCGTCCTTGTACCAGTACACGCGGTCCGTGGCGTCCCAGCCCGCACGGCCGCGGAAGGTCGGCTCGGAGGTGCGTACGGAGGACGAGGAGGAGGGAGAGGGGGACGAGGACGAGGCAGAGGCCGAGGAGCCGGCGGATGAACCGCCGCTGTTCGCCGCGTACTTGCTGTAGTGCTGCGTCCAGCGCCACCAGCCGGTCGCGTCCTTGTACCAGTACTTGGAACCGTCCCAGCCGGCGTGGGCCGGTGCCGGCTCGGCGGACGCGGCGCCCGCTCCGGTACCCATCAGCAGAGTGGCACCGACGGCCGCGACCACGGCGCCGCGCAGGGTGCAGCGGCGGCGGCGGGCCGAGGCGGCCGTCATGGCCGTCGCGCCGCGCGCGCAGCCGGTGCAGTCGCAGCTGTCGGGTATCTCTTCGGTGAACTCGGGCGTGCGCATGCAGGATTCCTTTTCCATCGGGGGTGTCGTCAACGGGCGTCGGCGGCAGGGCCGCGCGCCGTGTAGAAGGCCACGGTCAAGTCCTTGACCAGGGCCTTGCGTTCGTAGTCGTCCAGGCTCACGAGCCCGCGGTCCGACATCCGGTGAACGGTGTCGTCGACGGCGTCGAGCACGGAGGTGAGGACGGAGTCCCGGTGCCGGGCGTCGATCGAGGCGATCCGGCGGCGCTGCATCGCGGCGGCGACCTCGGGGGCGTACTCGACGTGCAGCGGCCGGGCGGAGAAGACTTCGATGCCGACGGCCTTGCACTCGGCGGCGAGCAGCCGGGTCAGCTCGTCGCCGACGGCCTCGGTGTCGCGCAGGGTCTCGGGTCCGCCCGGTCCGCCCGGTCCGCCCGGTCCCCGCGGTTCGGGGTCGAAGGAGTCGGCGGGCATCCGGGAGAGCACCCGGGCGGTCGCGGACTCCACCTGCCCGCGCAGGTACGCGGTGTGGTCGTCGACCGCCAGCAGCGCGCGGGCGGTGTCCCTGACCCGCCAGACGACCAGGACGACGGACCGCAGCGCGGTGCCCTCGGAGTCGACGACGCCGAGCGGCTCGCTGCGCCAGTGGCGCAGCCGGACGTCGACCCGGGTGTACCGGGGGACCGGGCTGGACCAGATGAGGCCGGTACGCCGGATCGTGCCGCGGTAGCGGCCGAAGAGGGTCAGCGACCAGGCCTGGCCGGCGCGGCCGCGCCGCAGTCCGCCGAGCGCGGCGAGCGTGAGGAGCGCGCAGCACCCGACGACGGTCAGGGGCCAGGCCTCGGCGGGCGAGGTGGAGGGGCGGAGCTCCTCGGACCGGGCGAGTGCGGCGGCGCCGCCCGTGGCCAGCGCGGCGGTGAGCAGCGCCCACCAGCCGGAACAGGCCCGCGCGGGGCGTTCGGTGAGCTCGGGGTCGAGCACGGCGGGAAGGGTCCGGGGCTGGGTCGTGCCGGCCGTGCCGGTCGTGCGCGCCGCGGCCGGTGCGGTGGGCCGGGGTATCGCCGCGTGGACGGGGGGCTGCCGCAGGGTGTCCGGGTCCGCCGGTGCGGGCCCGGGCCGGCGGGGTCCGACCGGGCCGCCGGGAGTCGCCGGGCCGTGGGTGCCCGGGGTACGGGCGCCGGCCGGCTCCTCGTCGCGGAAGAGGGGGCCGAGCACGAGCGGATCCCGGTACGGACGAACGACCAGACTCCCGCGCCCGGTCCGGGCCGCGGCGCCGGAACCCGAGCCGGTGTCCGAGCCGGGGCCAGACTCTCGGCCGGAGACCGCGGCGTCGGTGACATCGGTGACGTCGGTGGTATCGGGGGAGTCGCCGCCGGGGCCGGTGGAGCCCGCGAGCGGGGTGGGTATCCGTCCGGGGGTCCGGGGCTCTTCGTGGGTCCCTGCCGTTGCCCCTTCCACCCCTCCCCCCGGTATTCCGGCCGGTCCTCCGGTCGACTTCGGCGCTTGCGACAAGCCACACCCCACACAGCCGTGGGCGTCAACGACCCCGTGCCGGGGGGTTCCTGACGCCAGCAAAGATGATCATGAACGGATCGATCTTCGCGAAATCGTACAAGTCACCCATTCGGCGAAAGTCACGACAGGCCGGGTCTTTGGTCCTTTTTCGCCCCGGAATCCGGTGCCGAGGGCCGTCGCTACCGCACCGGCCGGGCGGGGCCCGTTCGACACGCCGGACCGGCCCTCCGCGTACCGCGAACCCGCGCCCCTTCCCGTGCCGTCCGGGCTCGCGCCCACGCCCCTGCGCGGACCGGCACGGACCGGCGCGGGAAGGGGAAGAGTGAGACCCTGAAGGTGTGGCCGAAAGGGGAGTGACCCCCCAGGTCGAGTGGCCTGCCCGGACGGACACGAGCCTCGCGCTCAACCACATGGGCACCTTCGACTGGGACCTCGACAGCGGGCAGATGTTTCTGGACACCACCGCGCTCGAGGTCCTCGACCTGCGCCCCGGGGAGTTCACGGGCACGCCCGCCGGACTGCGGGTCCGCCTGGCGCCCGGCGAGGAGGCCCGGCTCGACGCCCGGGTCGCCCAGGCGCTGAAGACCGGCCGCACCCACTACGGGGCCTACGTGCGCAGCCGCGACCGGGACGGAGCCCCGGGCTGGACCCATGTCCAGGGCCGCATCCTGCGGGACCCGCACGGGCGTCCGTACCGGGTCATCGGGATCGTCCGCGACGCCGTCCACGACCCGGGCGAGCCCGGCGCGGCCGGTGAGCGCGACGAGGGCCGGCGCCGGATGACCGGGGTGATCGAGCGGACCACGGCGATCCTGGCGCACGCCCGCACGGTCAACGACGTCACCGACGTCCTGAAGGACCCCGAGGCCCTCGGCCACCTCGGCGCGGTCAGCGTCATGCTCGGCGTGGTGGACGGCGGCCGGATCCACCTGGTCGCGGAGGGGCAGCTCGGGGCGTACGTACCGGAGACCGAGTACACGCGCATCGACGCGCCCCTGCCGATGAGCGAGGCGGTACGGACGCTGCTGCCGGTGTACCTGGGCTCCCGCGAGGAGTTCCAGCGCCGCTACCCGGACCTGTGGCCGTACATCGAGCCGCTGGCCGTCCGCAGCGGGGTCTACCTGCCGCTGATCGCCCAGGGCCGGCCCGTCGGCGCGCTCGGACTGCTCTACACCCGGGAGGGCGACTTCGACGCCGAGGAGCGCAACGTGCTGATGGCGCTGGGCAGCGGCATCGCGCAGAGCCTCCAGCGGGCCATCCTCTTCGAGCAGGAGCACGACCTCGCCGAGGGGCTCCAGAAGGCCATGCTGCCGCGCCGGATCCCGGAGGTGGCGGGTGCGCTGATCGCCGTGCGGTACCGGGCCGCGCGGATGGGGCGGGACATCGGCGGAGACTGGTACGACGTGATCCCGCTCGGCGAGGGCCGGGTCGGCGTGATGATCGGCGACGTGGAGGGCCACGACACGGACGCCGCCGCCGTCATGGGCCAGCTGCGCATCGCGCTGCGCGCGTACATCGCCGAGGGCCACACGCCCGGCGCGGCCATGGCGCGCGCCTCGGCCTTCCTCCGGGACCTGGAGACGGAACGCTTCGCCACGTGCACGTACGCCGACATCGACCTCACCAGCGGCATGGCCCGGATGGTCCGTGCCGGGCACATCGACCCCGTGGTGCGGCGCGGCGACGGCAGTTGCCACCGGGTGCAGGTGGCGGGCGGGCTGCCGCTGGGCCTGCCCGCGCGCGAGCCGGGGGCGGGTGGTGCGGGGGGAGCAGGTGGCCCCGATGCTTCCGGCGGATCCGGTACGGGATACCCCGTCACCAGCCTCGAACTGCACCCGGGGGACACCCTGCTGCTGTGCACGGACGGCCTGACCGAACGGCCCGGCGGGGACCCCGACACCGGGGTGCACGAGCTCATGGAGGCGGTCCGGGACGGGCCGGCGGACGTGGAGGAACTCGCCGACGTGCTGTGCGACCTGGTCGGGGACTCGGGAGGCGGGGACGACATGGCCCTGCTCCTGCTGCGCCGGCGCGGCACCCCGCTCCCGCGCGGCGGCGGCCCGCTGCGCCACCGCCTCACCCCCGGGGACCCGGACGCCCCGGCGATGGCCCGCCACCTGATCCGGGCCGCCGCCGCGGCGTGGGGTGCGTGGGACCAGGCGGACGAGATCGAGCTGGCGGCGGACGAGCTGATGACCAACGCGCTGGTCCACACGGACGGCGTCGGCGGGGTCAGCATGCGGCTGACCCCGGAGGGCCGGATCCGCATCGAGGTGGAGGACACCAGCAGCGCGCTGCCCCGGCGCCGGGAGGCCGACGACTGGGCGGTGTCGGGACGCGGCCTGATGCTGGTGGACCGGCTCGCGGACGCCTGGGGCGTGGAGCCGCGGGGCGGCGGGAAGTGCGTGTGGTGCGAGTTCGCCGTCCAGTCTCCCTCCGGCTTCCCGGAAGCCGGTCACGCGGATGCCGGTCACGCGGATGCCGGTCACGCGGAAGCCGTTCGGCCGGATCCCGCTCCTGCGTCCGGGGAGCCCGGCGCCGTGCGGGCGCGCGGGGCCGCCGGGCCGGGTGCGGGTGGCTGAGCGGGAGCCGGAAGGGGCGCGGGGCCCCGGGTTCCGGGGCTTACCGGGCCGCGTACGGGCCCTGCGCGCCCCGGGCCGTCTGCATCGCCGTGAGCGCGCGTACGAAGCGGATCGCGAAGACGGAGGCCGCGAGCAGCAGCGCCCCGTACACGGCGGCGGCGGTGGCGGCCGTCGCGAGCCCGTCCGCCTCGGCGGCGCGGTCGTGGAGGATGCCGAAGACGCGGCTGGCGAACAGCGCGGAGATCCACACCAGCCACCACGTGGTGACGGGCGCCGTCGAGACGGGCCGCCGGGCGCCGTCCGGCCCGCGCCGGAGGCTGGCGGCCCAGATCTCCTTCGCCATCCGGTACGGGATGCGGAGGAAGGCGAAGGGTACGAACCAGCCGCCGACGGCCCAGGCCGCGGACCGGGTGACCGCGTCCCGGCCGAGGATCAGGGCGTTGTGGTGGACCCGGTGGAACCAGGCGACGAACAGCGCCGCGGTGACGATCAGCAGCGGAATCTCCAGCAGGCCCGCCAGGGCCATCAAGGTGTCCGGCAGGGTGCGGCCGTCCTCGGTCCCCGCATCCGGGTAGCTCCCGTCCCGCAGGGCCGCGCCGAGGTACAGGCCGGTTCCGGTCAGGAGCAGGGCGTACAGGCCGGAGAGTGCGAGCAGGACGGTCGTGGCCGTCGCGAGCCCCCCGGGCGGGCGCAGCAGGGAGAGGGGTTCCGGGGCGAACTCCTCCGGCGACGGCTCGGCGGAGACCGCCCGCCGGGTGCGCTCCCGGCCGCCCTGCGGGGAGGACTGCCGGGGGGAGGGCACCTTCGGCGGCGTCTGCTGGGCGGGGTCGACGGGCTGCGGTGAGCCGGTCGCTCTGAAAGACATGAAGGGGTACCCCCGGGAACAGGCGGACTGGGCGGGGCCAACATTTCAGACCGCACCTTTGGATGGCTTGGTCGCCCGGACGGCTACCCGGGCCGGCCGGATCCCGTCGGGGCCGAGGCCGAGGGCTCAGGCCGGGGGCTCAGGCCGGGGCGGGCGAATGGCTGATACTCCCGACTCGCGCTGTGTTCATGTGCTCATATGTCCGGGGCTGGCAGATCCTGCCTGGATGTCCCCCCTGCGCCCGCTCCTGCCCGTCATGCTGCCGGCCCTGCTCACCGTGCTGCTCGTGGCCCCGGCGCCCCCGTCGGCCCACGCCTCCGGGAGCGGCGCGGGCGCGGGGATCGAAACGGCCCGTACCGCCCGGCAGATCGCACCCGGGGTGCGGCTGGAGTCGTACGACCGGCTCGAAGCCGACCGGTGGCTGCGCATCGACGAACTCGACGTGCGGCTGGGGGGCGGGGGCGCGGCTGTGGATGGGAGCCTCGGTGCGGGTGCGGGTGCGGGTGCGGGTGCGGGTGCGGGTGCCGGTGCGGGTGCCGGTGCCGGTGTGCGTGCGGAGTACCTCGGCGGCCGGGGCCCCGCCACCCTCTCCGACTCCGCCGCCCGCCACCGCGCCGGGCCGGGCCGCCGCGTGGTCGCCGCCGTGAACGGCGACTTCTTCGACATCCGGGGTACGGGCGCCCCGCTCGGCCCCGGCATCGGCGCCGGACGGCTGCTGCACGCGGCCTCGCCCGGCGCCGGACAGGCCGTCGGATTCGACGCCGACGGGCTGGGCCGGGTACTCCGCCTGACCCTCGACGGGAGCGTCACCCTGCCCGGGGGCGCGGTCCGCCCGCTCGCCGGTTTCAACACCGCGCGGCCGCCCGCCGAGGGCTTCGCCGCCTACACCGCCGACTGGCCGGCGGACGCCATCCCCGCGTCCGGACCGGCGGTGGAACTGCGCGACGGCCGGGTCGCGGCCGTGCGCGCGGCGGTACGCCGGCCCGCGCGCCGGGAGCGTCCCGCACCCGGGACCACCCTGCTGGTCGCGGCGGGCACGGCGGCGCCGGAACTCGCCGCGCTGCGCCCCGGGGACGCGGTCGCCGTGGCGGCCCGGGCCGTCGCGGCCGGGGGCGGGCGGCTTCCGGCGGGAGCGGTCGGGGGCCGGGAGGCGCTCGTGGTGGCCGGGGTCCCGCAGAACCACGACGGCGAGCCGAACAACGCGGCCGCGCCCCGCACCGCCGTCGGCTTCTCCCGCGACGGCCGCCGGGCCCGGTTGGTCACCGTCGACGGCCGCCAGCGCGACAGCGGCGGCCTGACCCTGACGGCGCTCGGCCGGCTGATGCACCGCCTCGGCGCCCACGAGGCCCTCAACCTGGACGGCGGCGGCTCCTCGACGCTGCTCGCGGCGCTGACCGGGGAGTCGGCCCTAGCCGTGGAGAACTCCCCGTCCGACGGCCGCCAGCGCCCGGTCCCCAACGGTCTGGTCCTGACCGCCCCGGCCGGCACCGGCCGCGCCGCGGGCTACCGGATCGAGCCCGTCGGCGGCGCGGCGCGCGCCTTCCCCGGCCTGACCCGGACCCTCAGGGCCACCCCCTACGACGCGCTGCTCGGCCCGGTGCCCGCGCAGGAGGCGGCCCCGTCGTGGTCCCTCCCCGGGGGCGGCGGCCGGATCGACTCCGCCGGCGGGTTGCGCGCGGCCGCGCCCGGTCCGGTGGAGGCGCGGGCGGAGCGGGGACCGGCGCACGGTGCGCTGCGCTTGCAGGTCCTCGGTGCGGTGACCCGGGTCCGGGCGGTTCCGGACCGGATCGGGCTCGCGGAGGAGGGGGAGCGGGCGCGGTTCGTACTGACCGGCTACGACGCGCAGGGCGCCGCCGCCGTCATCGAACCCCGGGACGTGGAGCTGGACTTCGACCGTTCCCGGTGGAGCGTCGCCGACGACGGGCGAGGCGGATTCACGGTGACCGCCCTGGTCCCAAGCGCGGCCGGGCACGTACGCGCCACGGTACGCGGTTCCTCCGTGACCGCGGCCGAACTGGCCCTCGGGGTCGGCCTGTCGGACCGGCCGCTCGCGGACCTGGAAGACGCCGCCCGCTGGACCGGCACCGGCGCCGCCCCCGGCGAGGGTCATCCGGGCCGGGGCCTAGCCCTGGCCCCGCCCACCGCGGGCGGCACCGCCACCGCGACCCCGCCCCGCCCCCTCCGAATCCCCGACCTGGCCCGTTCCCTCCGCCTCTGGGTGAACGGCGACGCCTCGGGCACCCGCCCCGCAGTGGACCTAACCGACGGCGAGGGCGCCCCCATCACCCTGCGCGGCCCCACCGCGGACTGGACCGGCTGGCGCCAAATCGACCTCCCCCTCCCACAGACGGCGCCCCCACCCTTCACACTGACCCACCTAACAGCCACCACCCCAGCCCCCACCCGCACGAAGCCCCACACCCGGACCCGAACCAAGTCCCTGACCAAGCCCCTGCCCCCGACCCCGATCCTGGCTCCGGCCCCGGCTCGGGCTCCGGGGGTGCGCTCGGGCTTGGCTCCGTCCCTGGGCTCGGCACCGGCTCCGGCCCTGGCCCTGGCCCCGGGCTCCCTCAATGTCTCCGCCGGGGGTTCGGTCGGGGGCGGCGGCGAGGGGCGTGCCGGGGTTGGGGGGCCGCGGGTGGTGGTGGACGGGCTGGTGGCGCGGACGCCGCCGACCGGGGTGGTTCGTACGGGGGGCGAGCGCGATGCGATCGTGGGCACCGAGGCGCGGGTGAACTCACGGCCCTGGCGGTTCGCGGTCGCTCCCGGCGGGGTCCGGCCGGCCTCCGGAGCCGGGCGGGCCGCCGCCGTCGACTTCGTGCTGACCGGCGCCGGGCGGCCGGCCTTCGTGCACCGGGGGGTGCGGTTCCTGCCGCTCGGCTCCACGCGGCCCACCCTCGCCGGGGGCGGGCTGGAGCGGATCTCGGCCCTGCGCGCGGGCCTTGCGACGGCCGCCCGGGAGCCGGGTACGGGCGCGCTGGCCGTCGTAGAGCCGTACGCGCCGCAGGCCGTCGACCGCAAGGAGGCCGCGCTGAGGCTGCGGCTGCTGGCGGAGTTCCGCCGGGCCACCGGCAAACGGGCCGTCGTCCTCACCGTCGGCGCCCCCCGCTTCGCGGCCGGCCGCACCGAGGGCGTCCTCACCGTCGCCGCCCCGCACACCGGCCGCACCGTGATCGGCGCCGACGCCTTCGCCACGGACGACTGGCTCTCCGTGCTGCCGGCAGGGACGGCAGGGCAGGCCGGGTAGGCCGGAGGAGCCAGGCCCGACCGGGCCAGCCGGCCCAGGCGGGCCAGGCGGGCCGAACAGGCCGACCGGGCCCCCGTGCCGACCGGGCCGACCGGGCCCCCGTGCCGACCGGGCCGACGGGGCCCCCGTGCCGACCGGGCCGACGGGGCCCCCGTGCCGACCGGGCCCACCGGGTCAGCCGGGCCGACCGGGCCCACCGGGCCGACCGGGCCGACCGGGCCGACCGCGCCCACCGGGTCAGCCGTGCCGACCGGGCCCCCGTGCCGACCGGGCCGACGGGGCCCCCGGGCC
>NZ_JBHXKA010000017.1:20747-98317 GCF_042722885.1 Streptomyces sp. NPDC058401 | reverse complement strand
GGCCCCTGCCCGCTTTCGTTTGCCGGAAGCCGACGTGTCGGAAGCCGGCTTCCTAGAAGCCGAAGTCCTGGGTCCACCAGGGGCCGCCGGCGGCGTTGTACACGCCGACGCCCAGGGTGCGGAACTCGCAGTTGAGGATGTTGGCCTTGTGGCCCGGGCTGTTCATCCAGGCCTTCATCACGGCCACCGCGTCACCCTGGCCGCGGGCGATGTTCTCGCCGCCCATGCCCGATATGCCGGCCTTCGTGGCGCGGTCCCACGGGGTGTTGCCGTCGGGGTCCGTGTGGTCGAAGAAGCCGCGGACGGCCATGTCCTTGCTGAAGGCTCCGGCCAGTGCCGCCAGCGGCGGGTTCGCCCGGACCGGACCGCAGCCGGCCTGGGCGCGCTCCTGGTTCACCAGGGTCAGTACGGCGCTCTCCTCGGCGGAGTGGCCGGCCGACGCGGGCGGGGCGGGCGGGGCCGCGGGGGCGGAGGTCTTCGGCGCGACGGGCTTCGGCTTCACCGGGGTCGGGGTCGGGCTCGCCTCCGGGGTCTTCGCCGGCTCCGTGGAAGGAGAAGGAGGAGGGGACGGGCTGGCCGACGGGGAGGGCGAGGCCGAGGGGGTGGGGGAGGCCGAGGGGGTGGCCGCCGCCGAGGGGGCCCGGCCCGACAGGTTGGCGAGGCCGCCCTGCTGCTCCGGCGAACTCCCCGGGCTCGGCGAGGCCTGCGCCCGGGCGTCCGCGCTCTTCGCGTCGGAGCCCGCGGTCGTGACCCCTACGTAGGGGAAGGAGGAGCCGACCGGGACGACGCCCGTGGTGACGGCCGCCGTGCCCAGGACCACGGCCACGGACACGCCGAGCAGACCGCCCCGCAGGGCGGCGCGGCGCTTGCCGCCGGGGCGCGGCGCGGTGTGGAGTCGGTGGCGTCCCATGGCGGCTCACCTTCCTGGGGGTTCGGGCTCGGCAGTGCGAAGCGTTTCAAGATCAACCTTTACTCACCCAAATGGGTGAGCTCATTGCTGCGCGACTGTACGCCATGGCGGCAGGGGGTGAGGTGCCCCGGAATCGTTTGCCCGGTTAGCGTTCAGGCATGAACGAAGATGTGCGGATGACCGCCTGGGTGCGCGGTCGTGTACAGGGAGTGGGCTTCCGCTGGTTCACCAGGGCCAACGCCATGGAGATCGGCGGACTGATCGGCTTCGCGCTCAACCTGGACGACGGGCGAGTACAGGTGGTGGCCGAAGGTCAACGTGAGAATTGCCACCGGCTCCTGGAATGGCTGCACGGCGCCGACACGCCCGGGAGCGTGGACGGTGTGACAGAGATCTGGGGCACACCGCGCGGCGGCTACGACGGGTTCGCGATCCGCTGAGCGATCGACTGATCATGTACTGAACACATCGCCGGATGGTCCGCATGCGGTCGGAACTGCGCATTCATCGCCGACGCGTTGCCGACGGGCGGGATCCGTGGAAGGCTCGGAGACGAGGATGATCTCCACGCCCCTTGCGGGGGCCGGGATGCCCGCCGATACGGGGCGTGATCGTGTTGACCGTCAAACTTTTTGGTGAGACGCTGGAAGCCCCGCGCACCTGAGCTGTTTGGCAGTGCTGGCAGTACACAGTGTCAGCCAAAGATCGATGCAGTGACTGACAGTCGCTGCCGGACCTCGCGGGTGCGATTCCCTCACGACCCACACCGCTTCGGTCGGTCACTCAGTGTGGAGGACCATCCATCATGGCAAAGGCGCTTCTCGGTTACGTCGGCGGTTCCGACCCGCGACTCCTCGCCGAGATGCGACGGCTTCAGCAGCGCGTCCAGGACCTCGAGTCCGAGCTCGGACGAATCCAGTCCGAAAACGACGCTCTGAACGCGGCCGCCGCACAGCACGGAGACTCGCTGCTTGACAGCATCGACCTCGACGTACCCCAGGCGGAGCCTGCGCTCACCTGATCCGCGCTCCCTCGTCGCTCGATCAACGGAACTGCATGATCTGCAAGGGACGCTTCGGCGTCCCTTCTTTCTTTCCGTTCTTTCCTTCTCTGCTTTCCCTCCGCCTTTCCCACCTCGGACAAGGCCGCCGGGCGGCGTTGCGCCAGGTGGGGGGCTCCTTCCTTTAGCGTCTGATCTGCCCTGCACCTTCATGGGCGAAACCGAACGCGAAAGGTAGAGTCCGGCGGCGTGCACCTCAAGTCCCTGACCCTGCGTGGCTTCAAATCCTTTGCCTCCGCGACCACCCTGCGCTTCGAGCCGGGCATCACCTGTGTCGTGGGCCCCAACGGCTCCGGCAAGTCCAATGTGGTGGACGCGCTCTCCTGGGTCATGGGCGAACAAGGGGCCAAATCCCTGCGCGGCGGGAAGATGGAAGACGTCATCTTCGCCGGCACGACCGGCCGCCCGCCGCTCGGCCGCGCCGAGGTCTCGCTCACCATCGACAACTCCGACGGCGCGCTGCCCATCGAGTACGCCGAGGTCACCATCACGCGGATCATGTTCCGCGGCGGCAGCAGCGAGTACCAGATCAACGGCGACACCTGCCGCCTCCTCGACATCCAGGAGCTGCTCTCCGACTCCGGCATCGGCCGCGAGATGCACGTCATCGTCGGACAGGGCCAGCTGGACTCCGTACTGCACGCCGATCCGATGGGCCGCCGCGCCTTCATCGAGGAGGCCGCCGGGGTGCTCAAGCACCGCAAGCGCAAGGAGAAGGCGCTGCGGAAGCTGGACGCGATGCAGGCCAATCTCGCGCGCGTCCAGGACCTGGGCAACGAACTGCAGCGCCAGCTCAAGCCCCTGGGACGGCAGGCGGCCGTGGCCCGGCGGGCCGCGGTGATCCAGGCCGACCTGCGCGACGCACGGCTGCGGCTGCTCGCCGACGACCTCGTCACGCTCAAGGGCGCGCTCGACGCGGAGATCGCCGACGAGGCCGCCCTGAAGGAGCGCAAGGACGCGGCCGAGGCACAGCTCGCGGCGGCGGTGCGGCGGGAATCCGAACTGGAGGAGGCCGTACGGGAACTCGCCCCACGGCTCCAGCGGGCGCAGCAGACCTGGTACGAACTGTCGCAGCTCGCCGAACGGGTGCGCGGGACGGTGTCGCTGGCCGACGCCCGGGTCACCTCGGCCTCGGCGCCGGCCGAGGAGGACCGGCGCGGCCGGGACCCCGAGGAGATGGAGAAGGAGGCCGCGCGGATCCGCGAGCAGGAGGCCGAGCTGACGGCCTCTCTGGAGGCGGCCGCGCGGGCCCTGGAGGACACCGTCGCCCACCGGGCCGAGCTGGAACGCTCGCTGGCCGACGAGGAACGGCGGCTACGGGACGTGGCGCGGGCCATCGCCGACCGGCGCGAGGCGCTGGCGCGGCTGACGGGCCGGCTCGGCGCGGCCCGCTCCCGCGCGGGCGCGGCCCAGGCGGAGGTCGACCGGCTCGTCGTGGCCCGGGACGGGGCGCGGGCGCGGGCGGAGGAAGCGCGCGAGGAGTACGAGGCGCTGGCGGAGGAGGTCGGGGAGGAGTCCCCGGCGGTGGGCTCCGCCGGGGCCGGGGCCGGGTCCGGGTCCGGTTCGGGGTCCGGTTCCGGTTCCGGGCAGGGGGAGTACGAGGAGGCGCGGGCCGAGCTGGCGGCGGCGGAGGCCGGACTCGGGGAGACCCGGGACGCGCTGGCGGCGGCGGAGCGGTCCCGGGCGGCGGTGTCGGCGCGGCGGGACGCCCTGGCGATGGGGCTGCGCCGCAAGGACGGTACGGCGGAGCTGCTCGCGGCGCGGCTGGAGGGGCTGCTGGGGCCGGCGGCGCAGCGGCTGTCCGTGACCCCGGGATACGAGGTCGCCGTGGCGGCGGCGCTGGGTGCGGCGGCGGACGCGGTGGCCGTCACATCGGCGGCGGCTGCGGCCGGGGCGATCCGGTACCTGCGGGAGGGGGATGCGGGGAGGGCCGCCTTCCTGGTGGCTCCGGGGGCGGTTGCCTCCGGCGGTTCGGTGGGGGGCGGGGTCCCGGGCCAGGCGGTGGCCTCCGGCGGTTCGGTTGCGGGGCACGAGGGCCCGGGCCGGGGTCCGGATTCCGCTCCGGGGCCGGACTCGGCTCCGGGCATGGACCCTTCCCGAAACTGGGGCTCCGCCCCGGACCCCGCGCCTCAAACGCCGGCGAGGCCGAGTGTGCCGGGCCCCGGGGGCCCGGTGGCGGCGAGTCCGGGTGTGCCGGGGGCCGTCGGGTCGGTTTCGCTGGGGCCGGGTGTGTCGGGTTCCGGGGGGTCGGTGCGGGTCGAAGAGGTGGTCTTTGCTGCGGGGCTTGTGCAGGGGGAGGCTGCGGTTGTTCGGGCCCTGGGCTGGGTGTTGCGGGATTTCGTGGTGGTCCCTGGGCTTGACGAGGCCGAGGCGGTTGTTGCCGCGCGGCCCGAGCTGGTGGCGGTGACCGCCGAGGGCGACGTGCTCGGGGCGCACCTCGCGCACGGCGGGTCCGCCGGGGTGCCCAGCCTGATCGAGGTGCAGGCAGCCGTCGACGAGGCCGCGGCCGAGCTGGCCCGGCTCGACGGGGAGTGCCTCGGGCTGGCCGGGGAGAAGGAGGCCGCCGAGGAGCGCCGGTCGCTGGCCGGGGCCCTGGTCGAGGAGCTCGGGGAGCTCCGGCGGGCCGCCGAGCGGGCCCGGGCCGGGGTCGCGCAGCAGCTCGGCCGGCTCGCCGGGCAGGCGAAGGGGGCGCTGGGCGAAGCCGAGCGCGCCGCCTCGGCCGCAGCCACGGCGCAGGATGCGCTGGAGCAGGCGCTGGCCGACGTAGAGGAGTGTGCGGAACGGCTCGCGGTGGCCGAGGAGAATGACCACGTCGAGGATGCAGTGGAGGAGCCGGACACCTCGCACCGGGACCGGCTCGCGGCCGACGGGGCGAACGCCCGGCAGACCGAGATGGAGGCCCGGCTGCAGCTCAGGACCCATGAGGAACGGGTGAAGGGGCTCGCGGGCCGGGCCGATTCCCTCGACCGCGGGGCCAGGGCCGAGCGGGAGGCCCGGGCCCGGGCCGAGCGCCGCCGGGAACGGCTGCGGTACGAGGCGCGGGTCGCCGCGGCCGTCGCCGACGGAGCCCGCCAGCTGCTGGCGCACATCGAGGTGTCGCTGACCCGGGCCGTGGGGGAGCGGACCTCCGCCGAGTACGCGAAGGGCGTGCGGGAGCGCGAGCTCGACGAGGCCCGGGGTCTGGGCCGGGGCCTGAAGGGCGAGCTCGACAAGCTCACCGACTCCGTGCACCGCGGCGAGGTGCTCGGCGCCGAGAAGCGGCTGCGGATCGAGCAGGTGGAGAGCCGTGCGCTGGAGGAGTTCGGGATGGCGGCGCAGGGCCTCGTAGCCGAGTACGGGCCCGACCAGCCGGTGCCGCCGGGCCCGTCCGCGGACGGGGAGGACCCGGATCCGGAGGCCGGGCCGGAGCCCTTCGTGCGCGCCCGGCAGGAGAAGCGGCTGAGGGCGGCCGAGCGGGCCTACCAGCAGCTCGGCAAGGTGAATCCGCTGGCGCTGGAGGAGTTCGCGGCGCTGGAGGAGCGGCACAAGTTCCTCAGCGAGCAGCTGGAGGACCTGCGCAAGACCAGGGCCGACCTCCTCCAGGTCGTGAAGGAGGTCGACGAGCGCGTCGAGCAGGTCTTCACGGAGGCCTACCGGGATACGGCCCGCCAGTTCGAGGGGGTGTTCTCGCGGCTGTTCCCCGGCGGTGAGGGCCGGCTGATCCTGACGGATCCCGACAACATGCTCACCACGGGCATCGACGTCGAGGCCCGGCCGCCGGGCAAGAAGGTCAAGCGGCTGTCGCTGCTCTCGGGCGGCGAGCGCTCGCTGACCGCCGTGGCCCTGCTGGTCTCCATCTTCAAGGCGCGGCCCAGCCCGTTCTACGTGATGGACGAGGTCGAGGCCGCGCTCGACGACACCAACCTGCAGCGGCTGATCCGGATCATGGAGGAGCTGCAGGAGAGCTCCCAGCTGATCGTGATCACGCACCAGAAGCGGACCATGGAGGTCGCCGACGCGCTCTACGGGGTCTCGATGCAGGGCGACGGGGTGTCGAAGGTGATCAGCCAGCGCCTGCGGTGACGGGGCGGCCGGACGCGGCGGGGTGACGGGCGGCCCGGGTGGCCCGGTGGCCCGGTGGACCCGCGTGGGGTGTGGCCCGGCCCGTCCGGGGCAGGTGCGCCACCGATGGCCCTTCCGGATGGTGCCCGATCTTGACCTGTGCGCCACTGGGAGGGATCACACCCTCTGCCCGTCACCGCAGCCGGCCCTCAGGAGCGCACCTTGAGCAGCAGCACGACGCGGCCCCAGGACCCGGGCGGCGGCCACGTATCGCAGCCCGACCACCTCGGGCACGTCATCTTCATCACCGCGGCCGCCGCCATGGGCGGGTTCCTCTTCGGCTACGACAGCTCCGTCATCAACGGCGCCGTCGAGGCCATCCGCGACCGCTTCGACGTCGGCTCGGCGACCCTCGCCCAGGTGATCGCCGCCGCCCTGATCGGCTGCGCCCTCGGCGCGGCCACCGCCGGCCGCATCGCCGACCGGATCGGCCGGATCCGCTGCATGCAGATCGCCGCGGTCCTCTTCACCGCGAGCGCCATCGGCTCGGCCCTGCCGTTCGCCCTCTGGGACCTGGCCGTCTGGCGCGTCATCGGCGGCTTCGGCATCGGCATGGCCTCGGTGATCGGCCCCGCCTACATCGCGGAGGTCTCCCCGCCCGCCTACCGGGGCCGGCTCGCCTCCTTCCAGCAGGCCGCCATCGTCATCGGCATCGCCATCTCGCAGCTGGTCAACTGGGGCATCCTGAACCTCGCCGACGGCGACCAGCGCGGCAAGATCGGCGGCCTGGAAGCCTGGCAGTGGATGCTCGGCGTCATGGTCGTCCCGGCCGTGCTCTACGGCCTGCTGTCCTTCGCCATCCCCGAGTCCCCGCGCTTCCTCGTCTCGGCCGGCCGCATGGAGAAGGCCAAGACGGTCCTGCGCGAGGTCGAGGGCGAGGGCATCGACGCCGACGCCCGCGTCCGGGAGATCGACCGCGCCATCCACTCGGAGCAGAAGTCCAGCTTCAAGGACCTCCTCGGCGGCGGCTTCGGCTTCCTTCCGATCGTCTGGATCGGCATCGGCCTGTCCGTCTTCCAGCAGCTCGTCGGCATCAACGTGATCTTCTACTACAGCTCCTCGCTGTGGCAGTCGGTCGGCATCGACCCGAGCTCCTCGTTCCTGTACTCCTTCGAGACCTCGGTCGTGAACATCATCGGTACGGTGATCGCGATGGTCTTCGTGGACCGCATCGGCCGCAAACCCCTCGCGCTCATCGGGTCCGTGGGCATGGCGATCTCGCTGGGGCTCGCCGCGTGGGCCTTCTCGTACAAGGACACCAGCGGCGGCGACATCGCCCTGCCGCACGCCCAGGGTCTCGTGGCCCTGATCGCGGCCAACTGCTTCGTGCTCTTCTTCGCCCTGTCCTGGGGCGTGGTGGTCTGGGTCCTGCTCGGCGAGATGTTCCCCGGCCGCATCCGCGCCGCGGCCCTCGGCGTGGCGGCCGCCGCCCAGTGGATCGCCAACTGGGTCATCACCGTCTCGTTCCCGACGCTCTCGGACTGGAACCTGTCCGGCGCGTACGTCATCTACGCGGTCTTCGCCGTGCTCTCGATCCCGTTCATCCTCAAGTGGGTGCCCGAGACCAAGGGCAAGTCGTTGGAGGAGATGGGCTGACCACCCCCGCCAACGGCCCTTCCCCCTGGTGGCTGCCCCGTCTCAGTCCTTGAGGCGGGGCAGTACCTGTTCGCACAGGAGCTGCAGGCTCCGCCACCCCTCGTCCACGGGCATCCCGCCGCACAGCGGGTGCAGCACCAGGTTCCCCGCCTCGCCGGCGCCGCGGGCGTACGCCACGGCCTCGTCCGGGGTGAGGATGCGGTACACGCCCTCGGCGCGCAGCTCCGCCACCGTGTGTGCACCGGACCGTACGGCGCTGCGGATGTCCTTGGACTGCCAGGAGGCGTACATCCCGGCCTCGTGCAGGAACCGTTCGCCGTACTGGTCCCACGCCCGGTCGGGGTCCTCGGCGATGTGCAGCAGCGGGGTCTCGGCCGCCGGCATCATGCAGAAGCCCTCCGTGCCGTACTCCGCGAGCTTCGCGTTGTAGTACGCCTCCAGCTCGGGCAGGTGCGCGCTCGGGAAGAACGGCAGCCCCAGGCGGGCGGCGCGACGGGCCGCCGCTTCCGAGCTGCCGCCGACCAGGAGCAGCGGGTGCGGCTGGGTGAAGGGCCGCGGGGTGACCCGTACGGTACGGCCGCGGTACTCGAACGGCTCGCCGGTCCACGCCTTCAGCAGGGTCTCCAGCAGCTCGTCCTGGAGCTTGCCGCGCCGGCCCCACTCCACGCCGTGCTGCTCGTACTCCTCGGGCCGGTAGCCGATGCCCGCCACCGTGACGAGGCGGCCGCCGCTGAGCAGGTCCAGCACCGCGATGTCCTCGGCCACCTTCAGCGGGTCGTACAGCGGGCCGATGATCGCCGAGACGGTGACGGCGATCCGGCGGGTGGCACCGAAGACCGCGCCCGCGAAGGCGAAGGGGGAGGGCAGCCAGTTGTTGTCGGTGCCGTGGTGCTCCTCGGTCTGGATGGTGTCGATCCCGCGGTCGTCCGCGTACTTCGCCATCTCCAGCGCGGCCTTGTAGCGGGCGGAGAGGGTTTCCGGGGTGCCGTTCGGGTCGATGAGGTTGAACCGGGCCACGGTGATGGGCATGGAGAAGTCCCCCTTCGCCGGAGGTGGGTGGGCGGGCGAAGGGGGACGTTAGCTGACGTGGCGTCAGTTGGACAGGGATTCGGCGGGGACCCGCTCCTGGGCGGCGGTCTCCGGGGCCACCGGAACGGCCGCCGGGGCCTTCGGGACCGCCGGGGTGCGCGGCAGGACCGCGTACAGCACGGCCGAGGTGACGATGCCCGCCGCCCAGCCCAGGCCGTTCTGCCCGACCCAGGTGGTGGCCAGCGGGCCGCTGAACCAGTCGACCTTCGTGAACAGGGCGCCCACCACCAGGGCGAGGCCCCAGGCGGTCATGGCCTGCCAGGCGAAACCGCCCCGGTACCAGTAGGCGCTGCTCCGCGTGGTGTCCAGCAGCGCGGCCCCGTCGTAGGAGGGGCGGCGCAGCATGTCCACGCCGAAGACGCCGATCCATGCGGAGAAGGCCACGGCCAGCAGGGTCAGGAAGGAGATGAACGAACCGAAGAAGCTGGTCGCGACCACCATCAGCAGGAAGCCGAAGACCAGGCTGATGACGGCGTTGACGCTGACCGCCGCCGCGCGCGGGACCTTGATGCCGAGGGTCTGGGCGGTGAAGCCGGCCGAGTACATGGACATCGAGTTGATGAGCAGCATGCCGACGAGGGCGATCAGCAGGTACGGGACGGCGATCCACAGCGGCAGCAGTTCGCCGATGAAGGAGACCGGGTCCTGCGCGGTGGCCAGGTCGGGGGTGGCGACCGCCATCACCGCGCCCATGAGCACCATCGGGATCACGACGACGGCCGCGCCGCCGATGGTCGCGCCGACCATGCCCTTCGCGGAGGCGGTGCGGGGCAGGTAGCGGGTGAAGTCCGGACCGGACGGGACCCAGCTGATGCCGCCCGCCGCGATGGTGCCGATGCCCGCGATCATCATCGCGGTGGAGCCGGCGGGCTTGTCGAAGACGGCGGACCAGTCGGTCTCGGCGATCAGGTAGCCCAGTACGAGCACGCTGAAGGCGCCGAAGAGGTACGTGGACCACTTGGAGCAGACGCGCAGCGCGTTGATGCCCAGACCGGAGACGAGGAAGGTGCAGCCGACGAAGAAGAGCAGGGTGACGACGATCAGCGCGGTGTTCTTCTTGATGCCGAAGACCAGGTCGAGGACGGTCAGGACGGCGTAGGCGCCGCTGACCGCGTTGATGGTCTCCCAGCCCCAGCGGGCGACCCAGATCAGGGCGCCGGGGAACAGGTTGCCGCGCTGGCCGAAGACGGCCCGGGAGAGCGCCATGCCGGGGGAGCCGCCGCGCTTGCCCGCGATGGATATGAGCCCGACGATGCCGTAGGAGACGACGGGAGCGGCGACCGCGACGACGAGCACCTGCCAGATGTTCAGCTTGTTGAAGATGACGAGACCGGCGCCCATGGTCAGCAGCAGCACGCTGATGTTGGCGGCCACCCAGGTCGGGACGAGCTCGCGGACCCGGCCGCGGCGCTCGGAGTCCGGGACGGGTTCCAGGCCGCGCGATTCGACGGCGGTCTCGGCAGACATAGGTGTACTCCGTGGGGGGAGGCGGGGCGAAGGGGAGTTGCTCATCATCGTAGGTTTGCCGCAAAAAGTACAAACAGAGGCTTACGTCCTGGTATGAACCTCCAGGGTCCCCGGCTCGGGGCGTGCGTGGCCGATACTGGAGAGCGATATGGAAATCCTGATCCTTGCCGTAGTCATCGCCCTGGTCGCGGTCGGTGCGATCAGCGGGCTCGTGGTCAGCAGCCGCAAGAAGAAGCAGCTGCCCCCCACGGCCCCGCCGAGCACGCCGACCATCACTGCCCCGCCCGCCGAACCGCAGGTGGGGGAGGACGCCGCACCGACGGCGGAAGAGCCGCGCCGCACGATCGAGGAGGTCACCCTCCCCGACGCGCAGGCCCCCCTCGAATCGCCCGTCGCGGTCGAGGACCCGGTCGCCCCGGCGCCGCCCGCCCCCGAGATCGAGGTGCCCGAGCCCACCGCCGGCCGCCTGGTCCGGCTGCGCGCCCGCCTCGCCCGGTCGCAGAACACGCTCGGCAAGGGGCTGCTCACGCTGCTCTCCCGCGAGCACCTCGACGAGGACACCTGGGAGGAGATCGAGGAGACCCTCCTCATCGCCGACGTCGGTGTCGCGCCGACCCAGGAGCTGGTGGACCGGCTCCGCGAGCGGGTCAAGGTGCTCGGCACCCGCACCCCCGCCGATCTGCGCGCCCTGCTGAAGGAGGAGCTGGTCGCGCTCCTCGGCACCGACTTCGACCGCGCCGTGAAGACCGAGAGCGGCGTGGACACCCCCGCCGTGATCATGGTCGTCGGCGTGAACGGCACCGGCAAGACCACCACCACCGGCAAGCTCGCCCGCGTGCTCGTCGCCGACGGGCGCAGCGTCGTGCTCGGCGCGGCGGACACCTTCCGTGCCGCCGCCGCCGACCAGCTCCAGACCTGGGGCGACCGGGTCGGGGCGCGCACCGTCCGCGGCCCCGAGGGCGGCGACCCGGCGTCGATCGCCTACGACGCGGTCAAGGAGGGCATCGCCGAGGGCGCCGACGTGGTGCTCATCGACACGGCGGGCCGGCTGCACACCAAGACCGGTCTGATGGACGAGCTCGGCAAGGTCAAGCGCGTCGTGGAGAAGCACGGCCCGCTCGACGAGATCCTGCTGGTCCTGGACGCCACCACCGGGCAGAACGGCCTGACCCAGGCCCGTGTCTTCGCCGAGGTCGTGGACATCACCGGCATCGTGCTGACCAAGCTCGACGGCACAGCCAAGGGCGGCATCGTCATCGCCGTCCAGCGCGAGCTCGGCGTGCCGGTCAAGCTCATCGGCCTCGGTGAGGGCGCGGACGACCTGGCGCCCTTCGAGCCGGAGGCCTTCGTCGACGCCCTGATCGGCGACTGAACGCACCCGACGCTCCTACGCCGGCCAGTGCCCCCGAGGTCCCCAGGACCCGGGGGCACTGCCGTGCGTACGGCCCCGGGCGGCGTGGTCCCGGGCGGCGCGATTACGGTCGGCGCAGCCGGTGGCAGAGGTAGGCGAGGGTGCCGAGCAGGAGCCGGGCCTGGGGCGGGTCCCCGGCCGAATCCAGCGCCGGCGGGCGCAGCCAGCTCACCGGGCCGAGGCCCGCGAAGTCGGAGGGCGGGGCGGTGACGTAGGAGCCCTGGCCCAGCGCGCGCAGATCGAGACCGGCGTCGTCCCAGCCCATTCGGTACAGCAGCTCGGGCAGCCCGGCCGCCGCCCCAGGGGCGACGAAGAACTGGGCCCGGCCGTCCGGGGTCGCGGTCACCGGGCCGAGCGGCAGCCCCATCCGCTCCAGCCGGACCAGCGCCCGCCGCCCGGCCTCCTCGGAGACCTCGATGACGTCGAAGGAGCGCCCGGCGGGGAGCAGCACCGCGGCTCCCGGGTACCCGCTCCAGGTCTCGGTGACCTCGTCCAGCGTGGCGCCGGCCGGGACCGTGGGAGCGAGGGCCAGCGGATGCGCCCCCGGCGCACCACAATTCGTATGACCGCAGGAGCAGTCGCGGGCGGGGCCCGCGGCCCGGGCGCCGGGAACCACGTCCCAGCCCCACAGTCCGGTGTACTCCGCCACCGCCGTGCACTCCGACGTCCGCCCGCGGCGCCGAGCGCCGGAACGGAACTCCTTGGTGCCGCGGCTGCCGCCGATCGTGAAGCCCATGCCCATGCCCCCTCCAACGGGTCGGACGTGCCGGTGGTTACGACATCGGCTGGTTACGGCCTCGGCGGCCCGGCTGCCCGGCGCACTTCTCGCCCCGCGCGCCCCGGCGTGCTCCTGTCCAACCGATCGGTCCTGCCTTCGTGTCAAGTGAATCGCGCCTGGCGGGTGGCGAGTTCATTCGAAGGGGTGGCGAATGGTGGCGTTTCCGGGATCGACCTCGCCGAAGGGGTGATCGTAGGATTACTTTCGGTGCACGAAGCGCGACGAGGAGACGGATTCGCGGGTATGCCGCAGGCATGCGTGAAGGACCTGTGAAGACCGTTTCCCGGCAGGGCAGGGTTTCGTGCGGAAAAGACTGACGGATGGGGGCGTTCCAGTGAGCGGCAACGGCGCAAGCGGAACGGGCGCGGAGTCGGAGTCCGACGTGTCGCAGGGCGCCACCGTCCGCAACGAACAGCTGACGTCCTGGTTCGTCCGCAGCGGCTGGTCCAAGGGCGAGCTCGCCCGCCAGGTCAACCGCCGCGCCCGCCAGATGGGCGCCCACCACATCAGCACCGACACCTCGCGGGTCCGCCGCTGGCTCGACGGCGAACAGCCCCGCGAGCCCGTCCCGCGCATCCTGTCCGAGCTGTTCTCCGAGCGCTTCGGTTCCGTCGTCGCCATCGAGCACCTGGGCCTGCGCACCGCCCACCAGACCCCCTCCGTCTCCGGAGTCGACCTGCCGTGGGCCGGCCCGCAGACCATCGAGCTGCTCGGCGAGTTCTCCCGCAGCGACCTCATGCTGGCCCGCCGCGGCTTCCTCGGGACCTCGCTCGCCCTGTCCGCCGGCCCCGCCCTCATCGAGCCCATGCAGCGCTGGCTCGTACCGGTCCCGGCCGCCGACCCGGGACCCCGGGAGGCGGGGCCGGCGGGCGCCCTCAGCGGCCACCGGCCGCCCCGGCTCTCCGGCCCCGAGGTGGACCTCCTCGAAGCCACCACCGTGATGTTCCGCCAGTGGGACGCCCAGTGCGGCGGCGGACTGCGCCGCAAGGCCGTCGTGGGCCAGCTCCACGAGGTCACCGACCTGCTCCAGGAGAACCACCCGGCCCCGGTCATGAAGCGGCTCTTCAAGGTCGCCGCCGAACTCGCCGAACTCGCCGGCTGGATGAGCTACGACATCGGCCTGCACCCCACCGCGCAGAAGTACTTCGTCCTCGCGCTGCACGCCGCCAAGGAGGGCGGCGACAAGCCCCTGGGCTCGTACATCCTCTCCAGCATGAGCCGCCAGATGATCCACCTGGGCCGCCCCGAGGACGCCCTGGAGCTCATCCACCTGGCCCAGTACGGCAGCCGCGACTGCGCAGGGCCCCGCACCCAGGCGATGCTGTATGCGATGGAGGCCCGCGCCTACGCCAACATGGGCCAGCCCAGCCGCTGCAAGCGGGCCGTGCGGATGGCCGAGGACACCTTCTCCGACGCCGGCTTCGACGCCGAGCCCGAGCCCGACTGGATCCGCTTCTTCTCCGAGGCCGAGCTCAACGGCGAGAACTCCCACTCCTACCGGGACCTGGCCTACGTGGCGGGCCGCAGCCCCATGTACGCCTCCCTCGCCGAACCGGTCATGGAGCGCGCCGTCGAGCTCTTCGAGAAGGACGAGGAGCACCAGCGCTCCTACGCCCTCAACCTCATCGGCATGGCCACCGTGCACCTCCTCCAGCGCGAGCCGGAGCAGGCCACCGTCCTCGTCGGCCGCGCCCTCGACGTGGCGGGAAAGGTGCGGTCCGAACGGGTCAACACCCGGCTGCGCAAGACCGTCGACACCGCCGCCCGTGAGTACGGCGACGTCGCCGACGTGGTGCGGCTGACCGACCACCTCGCCTCCCGCCTCCCCGAGGCCGCGGAGGCCGTCTGACGGCCACCCGGCCGCCCCAAGGCCCCCGGCCGCGGCAGTCACCCCGTGAAGCCCGATCAGGCTCCCCCAGCCAGGTTCCCCGGGTCATCGCCGCGGCCGGGTTCTCACCCGCCACCCTCATGAACCACTCGTTCATGGAGGCGTAACACGCCAGACCTCTTCGTCATCGACGCGAAACACCCAGCGGCGCCGCCGGAAACCGGCCTGCGCGAATCTCAGGGCCAATAACCGGCCAGCCCCCACGCCGGAACACCCTCAGGCCTGATTCACGAACCAGCGCCGCTCAGGTTTTCACGATCGCCCGCACGCGAACGTACCGACGACGAGGAGACGCCGATGGCATCAGCCATCACGACCCTCGCGGCAGACGCCCCCACGCTGTCTTCCGCGAACACCGGGTTCATGCTCATCTGCTCCGCCCTGGTCATGCTGATGACCCCGGGACTCGCCTTCTTCTACGGAGGCATGGTCCGCGTCAAGAGCAGCCTCAACATGCTGATGATGAGCTTCATCAGCCTCGGGATCGTCACGATCCTCTGGGTCCTCTACGGATTCAGCCTCGCCTTCGGCGCCGACTCCGGCTCGCTGATCGGCTGGACCTCCGACTACGTCGGACTCAGCGGCATCGGCATCACCGAGCTGTGGGACGGCTACACCATCCCCGTCTACGTCTTCGCCGTCTTCCAGCTGATGTTCGCGATCATCACCCCGGCGCTGATAAGCGGCGCCCTGGCCGACCGCGTCAAGTTCAGCGCGTGGGCGCTCTTCATCACCCTCTGGGTCACGATCGTCTACTTCCCCGTCGCCCACTGGGTGTGGGGCGCCGGCGGCTGGCTCTTCGAGCTCGGCGTCATCGACTTCGCCGGCGGCACCGCCGTCCACATCAACGCGGGCGCCGCGGCCCTCGGCGTGATCCTGGTCATCGGCAAGCGCGTGGGCTTCAAGAAGGACCCGATGCGCCCGCACAGCCTCCCGCTCGTGATGCTCGGCGCGGGCCTGCTGTGGTTCGGCTGGTTCGGCTTCAACGCGGGCTCCTGGCTCGGCAACGACGACGGCGTCGGCGCGGTCATGTTCGTCAACACCCAGGTAGCCACCGCCGCCGCCATGCTCGCCTGGCTCGGCTACGAGAAGCTGCGCCACGGCTCCTTCACCACCCTCGGCGCCGCCTCCGGCGCGGTCGCGGGCCTCGTCGCCATCACCCCCTCCGGCGGCTCCTGCTCCCCGCTCGGCGCGATCGCCATCGGCGCCATCGCCGGTGTCGTGTGCGCCATGGCCGTCGGCCTGAAGTACAAGTTCGGCTACGACGACTCCCTCGACGTGGTCGGCGTGCACCTCGTCGGCGGTGTCATCGGCTCCCTGCTCGTCGGTCTCTTCGCCACCGGCGGGGTCCAGTCCGACGCGGCCGGCCTCTTCTACGGCGGCGGCCTGGAGCAGCTCGGCAAGCAGGCCGTCGGAGTCTTCTCCGTCCTGGCCTACTCTCTCGTGGCGTCCGCGGTACTCGCCTTCCTCCTCGACAAGACGATCGGGATGCGGGTCCCCGAGGACGACGAGGTCTCCGGCATCGACCAGGTCGAACACGCCGAGACCGCCTACGACTTCAGCGGAGCCGGCGGCGGCACCTCCTCCCGGAGCACCGCCGCCTCGACCCCCGCTGCCGCCGCGAGCAAGAAGGTTGACGCATGAAGCTCATCACCGCGATCGTCAAGCCCCACAAGCTGGACGAGATCAAGGAAGCCCTGCACCGCTTCGGAGTCCAGGGACTCACCGTCTCCGAGGCCAGCGGCTACGGCCGCCAGCGCGGACACACCGAGGTCTACCGGGGCGCCGAGTACACCGTGGACCTCGTACCGAAGATCCGGATAGAGATCCTGGTCGAGGACGGCGACGCCGACGACGTGATGCGGATCGTCGTCGAGGCCGCCCAGACCGGCAAGATCGGCGACGGCAAGGTGTGGAGCATCCCCGTGGACTCGGTCATCCGGGTCCGCACCGGCGAACGTGGCGCTGACGCGCTTTAGGGCCTGTCCGGTCGGTCGGGCCGGATGAGCGAGCGGGGCCTGGCGCGTGCGCTCGCAAGGCGGAGGAGAGAACCGACGCGGAGCGTCGGTGACCGACGACAACGCGGCGAGCGTGCGCGCCAGGGCACGCGAGCCCGGCCCGACTGGCCGGACAGGCCCCAAGTGATGGGAACCTCTGGGTGACGAGTGTCGAAGAGACCACTGACGGCGGCAACACCGCCGACCAGGGACCCAGCGGGTACGCCGCGGCCCGGCTGCGACTCCTCCAGGAGGAGTCGCGGTCCGGGCCTTCCCGGCGTTCCGCCCTGGCCGCCCTGACCGACGACTGGCTGAAGGCGCTGTTCGCCACCGCCGCGCAGGAGACGGGCGTGCGGGGCGCCGCCCTCGTCGCCGTCGGCGGCTACGGCCGCGCCGAACTCTCCCCCCGCAGCGACCTCGATCTGGTCCTGCTCCACGACGGAAAGGCCGAACCGCGCGCCCTGGCAGCCCTGGCCGACCGGCTCTGGTACCCCGTCTGGGACCTCGGCGTCGCCCTCGACCACTCGGTGCGCACCCCCGGCGAAGCCCGCAAGACCGCCGCCGAAGACCTCAAGGTGCACCTCGGACTGCTCGACGCCCGGCCCGTCGCCGGCGACGCCGGGCTCCTCGCGGGACTGCGCACCTCCGTCCTGGCGGACTGGCGCAACCAAGCCGCCAAACGGCTGCCCCAGCTGCACTCCCTGTGCCGCGAGCGGGCCGAGCGTGCCGGAGAGCTCCGCTTCCTGCTGGAACCCGACCTCAAGGAGGCCCGCGGAGGGCTGCGCGACGTCACCGCGCTGCGGGCCGTCGCCGCGTCCTGGCTGGCCGACGCCCCGCGCGAGGGCCTCGCCGAAGCCCGGCGCCGGCTGCTCGACGCCCGGGACGCGCTGCACCTGGTGACCGGCCGCGCCACCGAACGGCTCTCCCTCCAGGAACAGACACCGGTCGCGGCGCAGCTCGGTCTGCTCGACGCCGACGCCCTGCTCCGGGAGGTGTACGAGGCCGCGCGGGTGGTCTCGTACGCCGGTGACGTGACCTGGCGCGAGGTCGGGCGCGTGCTTCGGGCCCGGTCCGCCCGCCCCCGGCTCCGCGGGCTGCTCGGCACCCGCAACTCCCTGCCGGAGCGGGCGCCGCTCGCCGAAGGCGTCGTGGAGTCCGACGGCGAGGCCGTACTGGCCCTGGCCGCGCGGCCCGACCGGGACCCGGTGCTGCCCCTGCGCTTCGGCGCGGCCGCCGCCCAGGCCGGACTGCCCGTCTCGCTGCACGCCGTACGCAGGCTCGCGGCCCAGGCGAAGCCGCTGCCGGTGCCGTGGCCGGCCGAGGCCCGGGAGCAGCTGCTGACCCTGCTGGGCGCGGGGGAGCCGACGGTGGCCGTGTGGGAGGCGCTGGAGGCCGAGGGGATCATCACGAAGCTGCTGCCCGACTGGGAGCGGGTCCGGTGCCGGCCGCAGCGCAACCCGGTGCACACCTGGACCGTGGACCGCCACCTCGTCGAGACGGCCGTCCGGGCCTCCGAGCTGACCCGCCGGGTGGGCCGCCCCGACCTCCTCCTGATGGCGGCGCTGCTGCACGACATCGGCAAGGGCTGGCCCGGCGACCACTCGGTGGCCGGGGAGACCATCGCGCGCGACATGGCGCTGCGGGTGGGCTTCGACGCGGAGGACGTCACCGTGCTGGGCGTGCTCGTACGCCACCACCTGCTGCTGATCGACACCGCCACGCGGCGGGACCTGGACGACCCGGCGACGGTCAAGGCGGTCGCGGAGGCGGTCGGATCGACCGGCACCCTGGAGATCCTGCACGCGCTGACCGAGGCCGACGCCCTGGCCACCGGACCGGCGGCGTGGAGCACGTGGCGCGGCTCGCTCGTGGCCGACCTGGTCGCACGGGTCGCCGCCGTGCTCCGCGGGGCGGCCCCGGAGGTGACCGAGCTGGAGATCCCGACCACGGAACAGGAGCGCCTGGCGGTGGAGGCGCTGCGCACCGGTGAGCCGGTCCTGGCCCTGCACGCCCGCCAGGAGGAGGACGCGGTCGGCGTGGAACTGGTCGTGGCCGTCCCCGACCAGCCGGGCGTGCTGCCCGCGGTGGCCGGCGTACTGGCCCTGCACCGGCTCACCGTACGGGCGGCCGACCTGCGCTCGATGGAGCTCCCCGACCAGCTGGGCGAGGTACTGGTCCTGCGCTGGCGGGTGGCGGCGGAGTACGGCGCCCTGCCGCAGGCCGCACGGCTGCGCACCGATCTGGTGCGGGCCCTGGACGGCTCGCTCGACGTCCCGGCGAAGCTGGCGGACCGCGAGGCGGCGTACCCGCGCCGGCGCGGGGTGGTCCCGCCGCCGCCCCGGGTCACGGTGGTGCCCGAGGTCTCCTCCCTGGCCACGGTCCTGGAGGTGCGCGCACCCGACGCGGTCGGGCTGCTGCACCGGATCGGGCGGGCGCTGGAGTCCTCGGGGGTGCGGGTCCGCAGCGCGCACGTCTCCACGCTGGGCGCGAACGCGGTGGACACGGTGTACGTGGTCGACGCGGACGGCAAACCCCTGACCGCGCCGGCGGCGACGGCCCTGGCGGGCTCGGTGCAGGCGGCGCTGGGGTAGGGGACCCTGCGGGGGCTGTCCCCTACCCACCCTTCGCCCGTTTCCCGGGGCTCCGCAAATCCGGCCTCGCCGGCGTTTGAGGCGCGGGGTCCGGGGCCGAGCCCCGGGGAACGGTGGAAGGGCGGGTAGGGGATTGCCGCCCGCAGGGCCGGGCCCGCGGCGGGGACCGATACCCTGGGGGACGACCACACGCCCCCTGACCCGAGGAATCGCGACCACCGTGTTCGATACGCTTTCCGACCGCCTCAGCGCGACCTTCAAGTCCCTCCGGGGCAAAGGCCGCCTCTCCGAGCAGGACATCGACGCTGCGGCGCGGGAAATCCGTATCGCCCTCCTCGAGGCCGACGTCGCCCTCCCGGTCGTCCGCTCCTTCATCGCGAACGTCAAGGAGCGCGCCCGCGGCGAAGAGGTCTCCAAGGCCCTGAACCCGGGCCAGCAGGTCCTCAAGATCGTCAACGACGAGCTGGTCTCCATCCTCGGCGGCGAGACCCGGCGGCTGCGCTTCGCCAAGACCGCGCCCACCGTGATCATGCTCGCCGGCCTCCAGGGTGCCGGTAAGACCACCCTCGCCGGAAAGCTCGGCCTGTGGCTGAAGGGGCAGGGTCACACCCCGCTCCTCGTCGCCTGTGACCTCCAGCGCCCCAATGCCGTCAACCAGCTCTCGGTCGTGGCCGAGCGGGCCGGCGTGGCCGTCTACGCCCCCTCGCCGGGCAACGGCGTCGGAAACCCGGTCCAGGTCGCCAAGGACTCCATCGAGTACGCGCGGACCAAGCAGTACGACGTCGTGATCGTCGACACCGCCGGCCGCCTCGGCATCGACCAGGAGCTGATGCAGCAGGCCGCGGACATCCGCGACGCCGTCAGCCCGGACGAGATCCTCTTCGTCGTCGACGCCATGATCGGCCAGGACGCGGTCAACACCGCCGAGGCCTTCCGCGACGGCGTCGGCTTCGACGGCGTGGTGCTCTCCAAGCTCGACGGCGACGCCCGCGGCGGTGCCGCGCTCTCCATCGCGCACGTCACCGGCAAGCAGATCATCTTCGCCTCGAACGGCGAGAAGCTCGACGAGTTCGACGCCTTCCACCCGGACCGCATGGCGGGCCGGATCCTCGACATGGGTGACATGCTCACCCTGATCGAGCAGGCCGAGAAGACCTTCAGCCAGGCCGAAGCCGAGAAGATGGCGGCCAAGCTCCAGAAGGGGCCGAAGGAGTTCACGCTCGACGACTTCCTGTCCCAGATGGAGCAGGTCCGCAAGATGGGCTCCATCTCCAAGCTGCTCGGCATGCTCCCGGGCATGGGGCAGATCAAGGACCAGATCAACAACATCGACGAGCGCGACGTGGACCGCACCGCCGCGATCATCAAGTCGATGACCCCGGCCGAGCGCCAGGACCCGCACCTCATCAACGGCTCGCGCCGCGCCCGTATCGCCAAGGGCTCCGGCACCGAGGTCAGCGCCGTCAAGTCGCTCGTCGAGCGGTTCTTCGAGGCCCGCAAGATGATGTCCCGCATGGCCCAGGGCGGCGGCATGCCGGGCATGCCCGGCATCCCCGGGATGGGCGGCGGCCCCGGCCGGCAGAAGAAGCAGATCAAGCAGGCCAAGGGCAAGCGCAAGAGCGGCAACCCCATGAAGCGCAAGGAAGAAGAGGCCGCGGCGGCCGCGCGCCGCGAGGCGGGCCCCGAGGCGATCGAGCCCGCCGCCGGCGGCAGCCCGTTCGGCCTTCCTGCGGGCGGTGCCCAGCCCGGGCAGTCCGCCAATGAGTTCGACCTGCCGGACGAGTTCAAGAAGTTCATGAAGTAGCAGTTCGCGACGTAGCAGTACGGAGCCACGCGAGCCCCGGCCGGACCACTCCGGCCGGGGCTTCGCCGTGTGGCCCGCCGCCAGGGGCGATGCTCCGGTTTGTCGCTTATGGTCGGCCGGGAGGACGGCAGAAGGAGGCCACGTGCCCAGCCCCACCCCCGTACCGCCCCGCGACCGGGCCGATACGCCCTGGCGCTCCGAGGGCGCACCGCCCGCCCCGCCGCCGAAGAAGCGGATGCCCGGCGGCTGGCGCGGCCTGATCCTCACCGCCCTGATCGTCTACCTGATCACCAACCTGGTGCTGTCCTTCTTCAACGAGGGCGACGAGCCGACCATCTCGTACACCGAGTTCAGCAAGCAGGTGGCGAACGGCAACGTCTCGAAGATCTACTCCAAGGGCGACGCCATCCAGGGCGAGCTGAAGGCCGAGCAGCCCAAGCCGGACGGGGACAAGGGCGACTACAAGAAGTTCGTCTCCCAGCGGCCCGCCTTCGCCGACGACGACCTGTGGGCCGACCTCACCAAGCAGAACGTCGTCGTCACGGCCTCCCCGGTCGTCGAACAGCGCAGCTTCCTGGCCAACCTGCTGATCTCGCTGGCCCCGATGCTGCTGCTGGTCCTCCTGTGGGTGGTCATCGCCCGCCGGATGGGATCGGCGATGGGCGGCGGCGGCATGGGCGGACTCGGGCGCAAGACGCCGCCCAAGCCGGTCGAGCTGGAAGGCGCCAAGCGCACGACCTTCGAGGACGTGGCCGGCATCGACGAGGTCGAGGGCGAGCTCAACGACGTCGTGGACTTCCTCAAGAACCCGGACGAGTACCGCAAGATGGGCGCCCGGATGCCCGGCGGCGTCCTGCTCGCCGGCCCGCCCGGCACCGGAAAGACCCTGCTCGCCCGCGCGGTGGCCGGCGAGGCCGGGGTGCCCTTCTTCTCCGCGTCCGCCTCCGAGTTCATCGAGATGATCGTCGGCGTCGGCGCCTCCCGGGTGCGCGAACTCTTCTCCGAGGCCCGCAAAGTGGCCCCCGCCATCATCTTCATCGACGAGATCGACACCATCGGGCGGGCCCGCGGCGGCGGCGCGGCCATGGGCGGCCACGACGAGCGCGAGCAGACCCTGAACCAGATCCTCACCGAGATGGACGGCTTCTCCGGCTCCGAGGGCGTGGTCGTGCTGGCCGCGACCAACCGGGCCGACGTCCTGGACCCGGCACTGACCCGGCCCGGCCGCTTCGACCGCACCGTCATGGTCTCCCCGCCCGACAAGAGCGGCCGCGAGGCCATCCTGCGCATCCACACCCGGGACATCCCGCTCGCCGCCGACGTGGACCTGGCGCAAATGGCCCGTACGACCCCGGGCATGACCGGGGCCGAACTGGCCAACCTTGCCAACGAGGCCGCCCTGCTCGCCGTGAAGCGCCAGCAGAAGGAGGTCACCCAGTCGGACCTCTCCGACGCGCTGGAGAAGGTCCAGCTCGGCGCGGAACGCCCGCTGGTCATGCCGGACGAGGAGCGCCGCCGCACCGCGTACCACGAGAGCGGACACGCCCTGCTGGGCATGCTCCAGCCCGGCGCCGACCCCGTCCGCAAGATCACCATCGTGCCGCGCGGGCGGGCCCTCGGCGTCACCCTCTCGACCCCCGAGGCGGACCGGTACGCCTACACGGAGGAGTACCTGCGCGGCCGCATCATCGGGGCGCTGGGCGGCATGGCCGCCGAGCAGGTGGTCTACGAGGTCATCACCACCGGCGCGGAGAACGACCTCGAACAGGTCACCAGCATCGTCCGGGGCATGGTCGGCCGCTGGGGCATGAGCGAACGCATCGGCCGCCTCACCGCCATCCCCTCGGACGGACAGAGCCCCTACGGCCTCTCCGCCGCCCCCGCCACCCTGGACGCGGTGGACCACGAGATGCGCAGGATCGTCGACGAGTGCTACGAGAAGGCCTGCCGCCTGCTGCGCGAGAACCGCGACAAGCTGGACGCCCTCGCGGAGGCCCTAATGGCGAACGAAACCCTGGACGAGGCGGCGGCCTACGCGGCCGCGGGGATTCCCCGCCTCCACAAGTCGGCGCCGCACAAGTGAGCGCCGTGCGGGGCCGGTCCGCGGCCCCGCACGGCGATGGTTGCGCGGGTTAGGCCGTACGGGCGATGACGTAGCGGAAGATGTTCGGCAGCCAGACGGCCCCGTCACCCCGTTCGTACGGGTGAAGGGCCTCCGCCAGTTCCTTCTCCACCTGCACCGGGTCGGAGCACTCGTACAGCCCGGTCGACAGCAGCCCGCGCACCGCGCTGTCCACGTCGGCGTACCCGAAGGGGCAGAACACCCGCCCCGACCCGTCCGGCACCAGCCCGGCCGCGGCCGCCATCGCGTCCAGATCCCGCGGAGCCGGCCCGCCGCCCAGGACGGAGGGCACCGTGCACCGCTCCGCCGGACCCCAGTCGGCCAGCACCACCGCCCCGCCGGGGCGGCGCAGCGCCGGCAGGGCCGCGGCCAGGGCGCCCGGGGAGGGCGAGAAGGCCAGCAGCACGTCATAGGGCACCGCGGGCGCGGGAGGGTCGGCGAGGACCTCCAGGAGGCGTTCCCGGGCCAGCGTGCGGCGTGCCGGATCCGTCTCCACACCCGTGGCCAGGGCTCCCCGGCCCGAAGCCAGCAGCAGGGCCAGTCCCGCCCCGCAGTCGAGGCCGAGCAGCCGGTCTCCCGGCCCGACCTCCAGCCGGTCGTAGACCGCCTCGTACAGCGGTACCAGCATCCGTTCCTGGATCTCCGCCCAGTCCCGCGCGACAAGCGTCGCCGTCGGCGTCGGTGTCATCGAAAGAGCGCTCCTGATTCCGTTTCGCCCCCATGCCCCCGTTGCCAGAGAACTCCCGATTCGCCCCCGCGTCCAGAGGAGCGCGCCACCCGATTCACGTTCGGCACTCCGGGCGCCGTACCATTCGCGCCATGGCAAAGGCACCCGTTCTCACCCCCCAGGCGGAGGATTTTCCCCGCTGGTACCAGGATCTGATCAACAAGGCCGAGCTGGCCGACAACGGTCCGGTCCGCGGCACGATGGTCATCCGGCCGTACGGCTACGGCCTGTGGGAGCGGATGCAGCAGGAGATGGACGCGCGCATCAAGGACGCGGGCGCCCAGAACGCGTACTTCCCGCTGTTCATCCCGCAGTCCTACCTGACGCGGGAAGCGGAGCACGTCGAGGGCTTCGCCCCCGAGCTCGCGGTCGTCACGCACGGCGGCGGCAAGGAGCTGGACGAGCCGGTCGTCGTCCGCCCCACCTCCGAGACGATCGTCAACGAGTACTTCTCCAAGTGGGTCCAGAGCTACCGCGACCTGCCCCTGCTGATCAACCAGTGGGCGAACGTGGTCCGCTGGGAGATGCGCCCGCGGGTGTTCCTCCGTACGAGCGAGTTCCTCTGGCAGGAGGGCCACACCGCCCACCTCTCCTACGAGGACGCCCGCGACTACGCCGCCCGCATCCACACGGACGTGTACGGCGACTTCATGACCAACGTGCTCGGCATCGACGTCGTGCTCGGCCGCAAGACCGCCAAGGAGCGCTTCGCCGGCGCCATCAACACTCTCACCCTCGAGGGCATGATGGGCGACGGCAAGGCCCTGCAGCTCGGCACCAGCCACGAGCTCGGCACCAACTTCGCCAAGGCCTTCAACACGCAGTACCTGTCGAAGGAAGGCAAGCAGGAGCTCGTCTGGCAGACCTCGTGGGGCGTTTCCACCCGCATGGTCGGCGGCCTGATCATGTCGCACGGCGACGACAACGGCCTGCGGGTCCCGCCGCGCCTCGCGCACGTCCAGGTCGTCGTCATGGCGATCAAGGGCGACGAGGCCGTGGCGAAGGTCCGCGAGCTGGGCGCCCAGCTCAAGGCCGCGGGCCTGCGCGTGTTCGTCGACGACCGCGTCGACACCCCCTTCGGCCGCCGCGCCGTGGACTGGGAGCTCAAGGGCGTACCGGTCCGCATCGAGATCGGCCCCCGCGACCTGGAGGCCGGCACCGCGATGCTGGCCCGCCGGATCCCGGGCGGCAAGGAGGCCGTGCAGATCTCCGACCTCGCCGCCCTGCTGCCCAAGGTGCTGGAGGAGGACCAGGAGCAGCTGCTGCGCGAGTCCCGCGAGCGCCGCATCTCCCGCACCTCCGACGTCTCGACCATCGAGGAGGCCGCCGAGGCCGCCATCGCCGGTGGCTGGGCGCGGATCCCGTGGGCCGACCTGGGCCCCGAGGGCGAGGCGAAGCTCGCCGAGCAGGCCGTCTCCGTACGCTGCCTGATCGCCGAGGACGGGTCGGTGCCGCAGGCTGACGACACCCCGGGTAACCTCGCGATCGTCGCGCGCTCGTACTAGTCGGCCCGGCCGACGGCTCTCACGCCCCGGCGTGCGGCACCCGCCGCGCGCCGGGGTGTAGTCGTCACTACGTACCGACTCCTCCTGAGATATGCGCACCCGTCCTCGTCGGGACGCATGAGACAGAACTGACTGGTACGTGCAAAAAATTTGGAATGGCCCGGAATCGGAACACCGGGGCACCCCGGCTCGTTGTCACGACGTGAGCACGACACCACCTGTTCTCGCCGCAGAGCTGGCGCAGGCGTGGGCCGATATTCAGCGGTACCACTCCGAGCTGCCTGACCTTGCCGCGCCCGAGTCCCTGATCGGAGAGTCCTCGTCCGCCTGCGGCGCCGAGCTCTCCTTCGAGCGACTGCTGCACGAGGCAGTCCACGGCATCGCCGCAGCCCGCGGAGTGCGTGACACTTCGCGGGCCGGCCGCTACCACAACCGCAGGTTCCTCGCGATCGCCGAGGAGATGGGGCTGGACCACACCGACGAGCCGCACGCGAGCAGCGGCTTCTCCCTGGTCTCGCTCAATCCAGAGGCGAAGAAGCGCTACCGCCCCACCATGGAACGCCTTCAGCGTGCGCTGAAGGCCCACACGGCCGCCACGGCCGCCGACACCAAGCGCAGCTTCCGCGGTCCGGCCGCCCGGCACGGGTCCTCCGGCGGCGGCGTCCGCGTCAAGGCCGTCTGCGACTGCGGGCGCAACGTGCGCGTGGTCCCGTCCGTGCTGGCTCAGGCCCCGATCGTGTGCGGAGGCTGCATGAAGCCCTTCCGCATCCCGGACGTGGCCATCGCGGTGGCCTCCTGACCCGGCGGATGCGTTCCGAAACCTCCCGGCCGAGCGTGCCGCGGGCGTGTGGCACAATGGACAGCTGTACTCGACAGTCGCATAGGACCCCTCTCTCCTCCGGCTGACGCGTCCATCGGGCACCCGAGTACCGCAACCCCACGTGGCATCTCATGTGCCCAACCACGTCAAGTTCAGGAGACACCACTCCAGTGGCAGTCAAGATCAAGCTCAAGCGCCTCGGCAAGATTCGCCAGCCGCACTACCGCATCGTCGTCGCCGATGCCCGTACCCGTCGGGACGGTCGCGCGATCGAAGAGATCGGTATCTACCACCCGACGTACAACCCGTCGCGCATCGAGGTCAACGCCGAGCGTGCGCAGTACTGGCTGTCTGTCGGCGCCCAGCCCACCGAGGCTGTGCTCGCCATCCTGAAGCTCACCGGTGACTGGCAGGCGCACAAGGGCCTTCCGGCCCCCGCGCCGCTGCTGCAGCCGGCGACGAAGGAGAACAAGCGTCGCTCCTTCGACGAGTTCGCCAAGGCCCTCGAGGGCATCGGCGAGGGCAAGGGCGAAGCCATTACCCAGAAGGCGAAGAAGGCCGACAAGAAGGCGGACGAGGCTGAGGCCGAGACCGCCGAGTCGACCGAGGCCTGAGCATGCTCGAGGAGGCTCTTGAGCACCTCGTGAAGGGCATCGTGGACAACCCCGACGAAGTGCAGGTCGCCTCGCGCAACCTGCGCCGCGGGCAGGTGCTGGAGGTCAGGGTCCACCCCGACGACCTCGGCAAGGTGATCGGCCGCAACGGCCGCACCGCACGTGCTCTGCGTACCGTCGTGGGCGCCATCGGCGGCCGGGGGATCCGCGTCGACCTCGTCGACGTGGACCAGGTCCGCTGAGAAGTTGATACACCGGCACGGGCCGGGGAGGGCGCTGGTTGCCCACCCCGGCCCGAGTCGTTTTTGCCCACGGGCAAGAGCGACCATTGATTGAGCAACCACGACGGAGAGGTACCACCTCCGCGAGAGCGGCGGCGGTTTAGCCGCAAGAAGGCGAGATATGCAGTGGAGCTGGTAGTTGCGCGGATCGGCCGCGCCCACGGGATCAAGGGTGAGGTCACCGTCGAGGTGCGGACCGACGAGCCGGAGCTGCGGCTCGGGCCCGGCGCCGTGCTCCGGACCGACCCCGCGTCGGCGGGCCCGCTGACGGTCGAGACCGGCCGGGTGCACAGCAGCAGGCTCATGCTGCGCTTCGCCGGGGTCAAGGACCGCACCGGCGCCGAGGCGCTGCGCAACGTCCTGCTCATCGCCGAGGTGGACCCGGCGGAGCTGCCGGCCGAGGATGACGAGTACTACGACCACCAGCTGATGGACCTCGACGTCGTCCTGGAGGACGGCACCGTGATCGGCCGGATCACCGAGATCTCCCACCTGCCCTCGCAGGACCTGTTCATCGTCGAGCGGCCGGACGGCACCGAGGTGATGATCCCCTTCGTCGAGGAGATCGTCGCCGAGATCGACCTCGAAGAGCAGCGCTGCGTCATCACCCCGCCGCCCGGGCTCATCGACGCGAGCGAGGCCGTCGTCGTCTCCACCCGGGACGAGGAAGCGGCGGAGTCGGAGTCGGACGGGGAAGACGCCTGATGCGTCTCGACGTCGTCACGATCTTCCCCGAGTACCTCGAACCGCTCAACGTCTCCCTCGTCGGCAAGGCGCGGGCGCGCGGCCAGCTCGACGTACACGTCCACGACCTGCGGGACTGGACGTACGACCGGCACAACACGGTGGACGACACCCCGTACGGCGGCGGTCCCGGCATGGTCATGAAGACCGAGCCGTGGGGCGAGGCCCTGGACGCGGCCCTGGCCGACGGCTACGAGGCGGGCGCGCACGGGCCCGTCATCGTCGTCCCCACCCCCAGCGGCCGGCCGTTCACCCAGGAACTGGCCGTCGAGCTCTCCGAACGCCCGTGGCTGATCTTCACCCCGGCCCGGTACGAGGGCATCGACCGCCGGGTCATGGACGAGTACGCCACGCGCCTCCCGGTCTACGAGGTGTCCATCGGCGACTACGTCCTGGCAGGCGGCGAGGCGGCCGTCCTGGTCGTCACCGAGGCCGTGGCCCGGCTGCTGCCCGGGGTGCTCGGCAACGCCGAATCCCACCGCGACGACTCCTTCGCGCCCGGGGACATGGCCAACCTGCTGGAGGGGCCCGTCTACACCAAGCCCCCGGAGTGGCGCGGCCACGGGATCCCGGACGTGCTGGTCAGCGGCCACCACGGCAAGATCGCCCGGTGGCGCCGCGACGAGGCCTTCCGTCGCACGGCGGCCAACCGCCCGGACCTGATCGAGCGCTGCGAGGCCTCGGCCTTCGACAAGAAGGACCGCGAGCTGCTGAGCATCCTCGGCTGGAAGCCGTCCCCCGACGGCCGATTTTGGCGCAGGCCCCAGCCCGTGGAAGAATAGGCGGCTGCTGTGTGCTCGCGTACGCCCCTGCCACAGGGGGACCGTCGTCCGCCGAGCCCCGCAGCTCCCGAATTCTCTCCGGAAACCCCGCATCGGCGGCCTGTGGCGTCATGCGAAGAAAGCAGACGAATCTCATGTCTCACCTGCTCGATGGCGTCAACGCCGCCACCCTGCGCTCGGACCTCCCGGCCTTCCGCCCGGGTGACACCGTCAACGTGCACGTCCGCGTGATCGAGGGCAGCCGCTCCCGTATCCAGCAGTTCAAGGGTGTCGTCATCCGCCGCCAGGGCGCCGGCGTCTCCGAGACCTTCACGGTCCGCAAGGTTTCCTTCAGCGTCGGCGTGGAGCGTACCTTCCCGGTCCACTCCCCGATCTTCGAGAAGATCGAGCTCGTCACCCGCGGTGACGTCCGTCGCGCCAAGCTGTACTTCCTCCGTGAGCTCCGCGGCAAGGCCGCGAAGATCAAGGAGAAGCGCGACCGCTGATCTGCTCCCGGCGTTCGGGGTGAGGCCGGATAGGCTCGCCCCCGATGGACACCGAAGCACCTCACACGCAGCGCGGCCACTCTTCCCCCGACGAGGGGGAGGGGCGGTCGCGTTTCGTGGTTTCCGGGGCCGGTCCTGCCCCGGGCGCGGAAGCGGACACGGACGCAGGCGCGGGCACGGGTCCGGGCTCGGACCCGGACCCGGACCCAGATTCCGGCAAGGGCGGCTGGCTGACCTGGCGGCGCGCCGGGCTGCTGGGGGTGGTCTGCACCGTCTTCCTGCTGCTCTTCAGCAATTTCGTGCTCCAGCCCTTCCTGATCCCGAGCCGCTCGATGGAGCCCACGCTCGAGGTCGGGGACCGGGTGCTGGTCAACAAGCTGGTCTACCGTTTCGAGGCCGGGCCGGAGCGCGGGGACCTCGTGGTCTTCGACGGCACGGGCTCCTTCGTACGCGAGGCCCCGGACGGGAATCCCCTCGGCGAAGCCCTGCACGGGGCGGCCTCGGCGCTCGGGCTGGCCGAGCCCTCGGACACCGACTTCGTGAAGCGGGTCGTGGGCGTGGGCGGCGACGACGTGGTGTGCGACGACAAGGGCCGGATCAAGGTCAACGGGGTCCTGCTGGACGAGCCGTACCTCTTTCCCGGTGACTCGGGATCGAAAGTTCCGTTCCGTGTCGTCGTGCCCCTTGGGAGCCTGTGGGTCATGGGTGATCATCGTTCCCAGTCCCGGGACTCCCGGGACCACCTGGGGGAGCCGGGCGGGGGGATGGTGCCGGTGGAGAAGGTGATCGGGCGGGCCGACTGGATCGGCTGGCCGCTGTCGCGCTGGGGAGAAGCGGGTTCCGCGGGCGGGGGCCGTGGGTAGCCGCGGGCGCCCGAAGGGCGACCGGTACGAGGGTGACGACCGGTACGAGGACGAGGAGCGGGTCGAGGGCGACGACCGGTACGAGGACGAGGACGACAACGGGTACGGGTCCGGGACCGAGGACGAGGACGCCGAGCCGGAGCCGGAGGCCCCGGCGGAGCCCGCGGAACCGGGCGGCCGGGCCGAACGACGTCGTCTCGCCCGACGGGTCCGGCGCAGACGGCGTACCCGCCGGGTGGGGGAGCTGCCCCTGCTCGTGGTGGTCGCCCTGTGCATCGCCCTGATCCTCAAGACCTTCCTCGTCCAGGCCTTCTTCATCCCGTCGGGCTCCATGGAGCAGACGATCCGGATCGGCGACCGGGTCCTGGTGGACAAGCTCACCCCGTGGTTCGGCTCCGAGGTCGAGCGCGGAGACGTGGTCGTGTTCAGGGACCCGGGAGGCTGGCTGGGCAGCGACGGCCTCCAGACCGCCGAGGACCCGGTGGGCGTCAAACAGATCAAGCAGGCCCTCACCTTCATCGGCCTGCTGCCCTCCGCGAACGAACAGGACCTGATCAAGCGGGTCATCGGCGTCGGCGGGGACACCGTGAAGTGCTGCGACGCCCGGGGCCGGGTCAGCGTCAACGGCTCACCGCTCGACGAGCCGTACGTGAACCCGGGCAACGCGCCCTCGGAGATCCGCTTCGAGGTGCAGGTGCCCGCCGGACGGATCTTCGTCATGGGCGACCACCGGGCGAATTCCGCCGACTCCCGCTACCACCTCGACGAGGCCTTCCACGGCACGATCGACGAGAAGGACGTGGTCGGCCAGGCCGTGGTGATCGCCTGGCCCTTCGGGCACTGGCGCCGGCTGGAACAGCCCGCCACCTTCCGCATGGTTCCCGACCAGGCGCGCGCCGGTCGCCGCGCGCCCCGCGGGCGCCGGGGCGGCTCCTCGTTCGCATAGTGTGTCCTTGGTCTCCCGCGCCTTCGGGAACTCCCGCTCGTTAGGGGAGGGGAGGGCCCGTGCCTCATCAGGTCCGGGCGTCGATTTCCGAACGAGGAGTGGATGTGGGGGACGTGGCGGTTGGTGCACGGTCCGGACGCGACGAGGGCGGCGAGGAGCCGAACGACTCCTCAGGGCCCGATGCCGTCGAGAACGACGGCGACGCGCAGGACGGCGCCGGAGCGCGCCCGCACCGGTCGTTCTGGAAGGAGCTGCCGCTCCTGGTCGGCATCGCCCTGCTGCTCGCTCTGCTGATCAAGACCTTCCTGGTGCAGGCGTTCTCGATCCCCTCCGACTCGATGCAGAACACCCTGCAGCGGGGCGACCGGGTGCTCGTGGACAAGCTGACGCCGTGGTTCGGATCGGAGCCCGAGCGCGGCGAGGTCGTGGTCTTCCACGACCCCTCGAACTGGCTGAGCGGTGAGGCCACCCCTGAGCCCAACATCGCGCAGAAGGCCCTCAGCTGGATCGGCCTCATGCCGTCCGCCGAGGAGAAGGACCTGATCAAGCGGACGATCGCCATCGGCGGTGACACGGTCGAGTGCAAGAAGGGGGGACCGGTCGTCGTCAACGGCAAGGAGCTCGACGAGCCGTACATCTTCCCGGGCAACACCCCGTGCGACGACTTCCCCTTCGGCCCGCTGACCGTGCCCAAGGACAAGATCTGGGTGATGGGCGACCACCGGCAGAACTCGCAGGACTCCCGCTACCACCAGCAGGACTCCACCCAGGGCTTCGTCCCCGTCAGCGATGTCGTCGGACGCGCCGTGGTGGTGGCCTGGCCGGTCACCCGCTGGTCCACCCTGCCGGTCCCGGACACCTACGACCAGCCGGGCATCGGCACGCAGACCAAGGCCACCGCGCTCGGTCTGGGCGCCGCCGGTCTGGCGCCGGTCGGGCTCGGCCCGGCCGCGCTCGGGTTCGCCGGCGCGGTGCCGGTCGTACTCTGGCGCAGGCGGAGGCTGACCGCAGGGCCTACCGGCAGGTAGGGTGCCGCCCAGGTCGACGATCTCCGAGTGTGGGGGCGCTTGCAATGGGCGGAACACGAGCAATACGAGCAGGTGACGGCGATGGCCGCGGTGCTCTCGGCAGCACGCTGTCGGGAATCGCCGTGGCCATCGGCTTTGTGCTCTTCCTGGGCGGGTTCGTGTGGGGAGCCGTCGTGTACCAGCCGTACACGGTGCCGACCGACTCGATGGTGCCGACGGTGCAGCCCGGGGACCGGGTGCTGGCGCAGCGCATCACCGGCGGTGAGGTGCACCGCGGGGACGTCGTGATCTTCAAGGACGAGCAGTGGAGCGATTCGCCGATGGTCAAGCGGGTCGTCGGCATCGGCGGGGACACGGTCAAGTGCTGCGGTGACGGCGGCCGGCTCACCGTGAACGGCAAGGAACTGGACGAGCCGTACATCGAGGTGGAGAAGCTCGACCTGGCGGGCGCTCCGGAGGGGTCCGCCTCCGGGACGCCGTTCGAGGTGACGGTGCCGGAGGGCAATCTCTTCCTGCTCGGCGACCGGCGCGGAGCCTCGCTGGACTCCCGGGCGCACCTGCAGGAGGCCGGACAGGGGACGGTGGCCCGCTCCGCGGTGAAGGGCCGCGTGGACGCCCTGGCGTGGCCCTCCATGTCGATGCTGGAGCGGCCCGGGACCTACGCCGCCCTGCCCGGCGGGACCTCCACAGCGGGGCCGCTGCTGCTCCAGGTGGCCGCGGTGGTGGCCGGAGCCGCCCTGGTGGTGCTCGGGGCCGCGTACGGGCCGGTCGTACGGGTTCTCGGGCGCGGGCGGAGGAGGGAGCGGGCGGATGTCCGCTGACGCGACGGCGGGGCCCGGGGCCGGGGCGGGTGCGGGCAGTCCGGGCGGCCCGGGTGGACCGGGCGGGCCGCGCAAGGTGGCCCGGGTGATCCTGCTGGACCCCGAGGACCGGATCCTGCTGATGCACGGCTTCGAGCCGGGAGACCCGGCGGACGACTGGTGGTTCACCCCGGGCGGCGGTCTGGAGGGGGCCGAGACCCGGGAGCAGGCCGCGCTCCGCGAGCTCGCGGAGGAGACCGGGATCACCGAGGTGGAACTGGGTCCGGTGCTGTGGCACCGCTACTGCTCGTTCCCCTTCGACGGGCGCCGCTGGGAGCAGGACGAGTGGTACTTCCTGGCCCGCACCACCCAGACGGCGACGGTGCTGGGAGGCCTCACCGAGCTGGAGCGCCGCAGCGTCTCGGGCACCAGATGGTGGACCTCCGAGGAACTGCTTGCGGCCCATGAGACGGTGTACCCGACCAGACTCGCAGAGCTGCTCCGCAGGCTGCTCGACGACGGTCCCCCGGGTGCGCCCGTGAACCTGGCCCCGGAAATCGTTTAGGGGCGCACGGGCCTGGCGCACAATAGGGGGACGCACGGCTGAAGGGGAACATGCCATGAGTGCCGAGGACCTCGAGAAGTACGAGACCGAGATGGAGCTGAAGCTCTATCGCGAGTACCGCGACGTCGTCGGGCTGTTCAAGTATGTGATCGAGACCGAACGCCGTTTCTACCTCACCAACGACTACGAGATGCAGGTGCACTCGGTACAGGGGGAGGTCTTTTTCGAGGTCTCGATGGCCGACGCGTGGGTCTGGGACATGTACAGACCGGCTCGCTTCGTCAAGCAGGTGCGGGTGCTGACCTTCAAGGACGTGAACATCGAGGAGCTCAACAAGAGCGATCTCGAACTTCCGGGCAGCTGACGCCGTCGCCAGGGCCGGTTCACCCGCCGGGGTGAGGCGGTTGTCCACATGCCCCCGGTTGTCCACCAAGATCCACTAGGTGGGCCGGGACGCGGGAACGTCGGTGCCGGAGGTGGTGCCGGATGAACGCGAAGGGCGTGGCACAGCAGGCATTGGGGCGGTACGGCGAGGACCTCGCGACGCGGCGGCTCACCGAGGCCGGGATGACCGTGATCGCGCGGAACTGGCGCTGTCGCGGCGGGGAGATCGACATCGTCGCCCGGGACGGGGACGCCCTCGTCGTGTGCGAGGTCAAGACCCGGCGGGCGGGGGAGTTCGAACATCCCATGGCCGCGCTGCGGCCCGCCAAGGCCGAGCGCTTGCGCAGGCTCGCCGGGCACTGGCTGGCCGACCAAGGGGGACCGCCCCCGGGCGGGGTGCGCATCGACCTCGTCGGCGTCCTGCTGCCGCGGCGCGGCGGGCCCGTGGTGGAGCACGTCAGGGGGGCGGCCTGATGGGGTTCGCACGAGCCTGTTCGGTGGCCCTCGTGGGCGTCGACGGCGTGGTGGTGGAGGTCCAGGCAGACCTGGAGCCCGGGGTCGCCACCTTCGCCCTGGTGGGGCTGCCCGACAAGACCCTGGTCGAGAGCCGGGACCGGGTCAGGGCGGCCGTGGTGAACTCGGGCGCCGCCTGGCCCCAGAAGAAGCTCACCGTCGGCCTCAGCCCGGCATCGGTCCCGAAGTCGGGCGCGGGCTTCGACCTCGCTGTTGCGGCCGCGGTGCTGGGCGCCGCCGAGGTGGTCGACCCCAAGGTGATCGCCGATCTCGTCCTCATCGGGGAGCTGGGACTGGACGGCCGGGTGCGTCCCGTCCGCGGGATCCTCCCCGCGGTGCTCGCCGCCGCCGAGGCCGGATACCGGCAGGTCGTCGTCCCGCAGCAGTGCGCGGCCGAGGCCATGCTCGTCCCGGACGTCTCGGTGCTCGGGGTGCGCAGCCTGCGGCAGCTGATCGCGGTGCTCACCGAGGGGGAGGTCCCCGAGGAGGATCCGCCGGATCCGTCCGGGCGCCCGGACCCGATGCTCGCCGGGCTGGTCGTCCCGGGCGCCGGACTCGGCACCGGGGTGTCCCGCGACGGCGACGGGCGGGACTTCCCCGATCTCGCCGACGTCGCCGGACAGCACGCGGCACGCCGGGCCCTGGAGGTGGCCGCCGCCGGGGGACACCACCTGTTCCTGAGCGGACCGCCCGGCGCGGGCAAGACGATGCTGGCCGAGCGGATCCCCTGGATCCTGCCCCCGCTCACCCGGCAGGACTCCCTGGAGGTCACGGCCGTCCACTCGGTCGCGGGAATCCTGCCCCCGGGCGAACCGCTCGTCGCCCGGGCCCCGTACTGCGCCCCGCACCACTCGGCGACCATGCAGTCCCTCGTCGGGGGCGGAGCCGGTGTGGCCAGGCCCGGGGCGGTGTCGCTGGCCCACCGGGGGGTGCTGTTCCTCGACGAGGCCGCGGAGTTCAGCACCAAGGCGCTGGACGCCCTGAGGCAGCCCCTCGAAGCGGGACACGTGGTCATCGCCCGGGCCGCCGGGGTGGTACGGCTGCCGGCCCGGTTCCTGATGGTGCTGGCCGCCAACCCCTGTCCCTGCGGGCGGCACACCCTGCACGGGACCGGATGCGACTGCCCGGCCTCGGTGGTCCGCCGCTACCAGGCCCGGCTGTCGGGGCCGCTGCTGGACCGGGTGGACCTGCGCGTCGAGGTCGAGCCGGTCACCCGCTCCGATCTGCTGGGGCGCGGTGGCCGGGGCGAAGCCACGGCGGTGGTCGCCGACCGGGTCCGGGAGGCCCGCGACCGGGCGGCGGCCCGGCTCGACGGCACGCCCTGGCGGCTCAACGCGGAGGTCCCGGGCCACGAGCTGCGGACCCGCTGGCCCGCCGCCCCGGGAGCACTGGCCCAGGCCGAACGGGACCTGGAGCGCGGACTGCTGACGGCGCGGGGGCTCGACCGGGTGCTGCGGGTCGCCTGGACGGTGGCCGACCTGAGGAGCCGGGACCGTCCCGACGCCCTGGACGTGGCGGTCGCCCTCGAACTGCGCACCGGAATCGCCCGCGGAGCCACGGCGCACCTGGGAGCCGCCTCATGACCGCCATGGCGACCCCGGCCGGGGAGCCCGGCCGGTCACCCGGGCCGGGACCCGGCCAGGCACCCCCGGCAGCCGGCCCGGAACCGCGGGCGGAACCCGACGGCGAGGTGCTCGCACGGGCCGCCCTCACCCGGGTCCTGGAGCCCGGGGAGGAGCACGGCGGGCGCTGGCTGCGGGTGCACGGGGCCGTCGGGCTGATACGGCTGCTGACCGGGCCGGAGCCCGAGCCCGGGGTGCTCACCGGGGTCGGCGGCGAGCGGCTCGCCGGATACCGCCGCCGGGCCGCGGCGGCCGATCCCCGGCGGGACCTGGCGGCCGCGGCCGAGACCGGGGGCCGGTTCCTGTGCCCCGGGTCGGCGGAGTGGCCGAGTCAGCTGGACGACCTCGGCGACGCCCGGCCCGTCGGGCTGTGGGTGCGGGGCAGCCCCGGCCTGCGGGCCTGGGCCCTGCGCTCCGTGGCGGTGGTCGGGGCCCGCGCGTGCACCCCGTACGGGGCACACATGGCCCAGAGCCTGGCCGGTGAACTCGCCGAGCGCGGCTGGGTGGTGGTCTCGGGCGCCGCCTACGGGATCGACGGCGCCGCCCACCGCGGGGCCCTCGCCGCCGGCGGGGCCACGGCCGCCGTGCTGGCCTGCGGGGTGGACGTGCCCTACCCGCGGGGGCACGCCGGACTGCTCGGCCGGATCGCCGCCCAGGGGCTGGTCATCGGAGAGCTGCCGCCCGGCAGCCATCCCACGCCGAGCCGGTTCGTCCTGCGCAACCGCGTCATCGCCGCCCTGACCCGGGGCACGGTCGTCGTGGAGGCGGCCCACCGCAGCGGATCCCTGGTCACCGCCCGGCGGGCCCAGGCCCTGGGGAGGATCACCATGGGCGTCCCGGGCCCGGCCACCAGCGGGCTCTCGGCCGGTGTGCACGAACTGCTGCGCGGTGAGGCCGCGCTGGTCACGGACGCGGCGGAGGTCATCGAGCTGGTCGGAGGGATGGGTGAGCTGGCCCCCGAGCGGCGGGGCCCCGTGATCGCCCGGGACCTGCTGGGCCCCGACGCGGTCCGGGTGCTGGACGCCCTCCCGGCGGGGCGCCCCGCCGACCTGGGGGAGCTGGCCCTCGCGGCGGGCACCGGCACTGATGAAGTCATCGGCAGACTGTACGAACTTCACTCTCTGGGGTTCGTCGAACGGCAGGGCGACGGCTGGCAGTTGACCTCGAAGCGGCCGAGAGGAGGCGCAGAAAGCGGAGTCGCCCGGCGAGGCGGTCGTTGACCTGGGGCGTTCCGGTGAAAGAGTGAAGCCGATGAGAGACGCGGTCTTCCCGGTGGCACCCGCCGGGACCGTGCGCCAGGCGCCGGTCCCGGGTCGCCCGCGCGAGTCGGGGCGCCCGTGCAGGCCTCCGCGATCCCGTACTCTTCGCGCACCGCGACACTTCCGTCACGCTACGCTCCCAAGGAATCCGGCTCCGGCAAAGGCGAAGCATGCCCCAGCACACCTCAGGGTCCGACCGCGCTGCGGTGCCCCCCGCTGCGCGCGGCAGCGAGCGGTCCACCGCGCCCTCGTCCCTGGAGGTGCTGTGGCGCTCGTACAAGGACTCGGGTGACGAGCGGCTGCGGGAGCAGCTGATCCTGCACTACTCGCCCCTCGTGAAGTACGTGGCGGGCCGGGTCAGCGTCGGCCTGCCGCCCAATGTGGAACAGGCCGATTTCGTCTCCTCCGGAGTCTTCGGACTGATCGACGCCATCGAGAAGTTCGACATCGAACGGTCCATCAAGTTCGAGACGTACGCGATCACCCGCATCCGCGGCGCGATGATCGACGAGCTGCGGGCGCTGGACTGGATCCCCCGCTCAGTGCGGCAGAAGGCGCGCGCCGTTGAGCGGGCCTACGCCACGCTGGAGGCCCAGCTGCGGCGCACCCCGACCGAACACGAGGTCGCCGGGGAGATGGGCATCGGCGTCGAGGATCTCCACGCCGTTTTCAGCCAGTTGTCGCTGGCCAACGTGGTCGCCCTGGAAGAGCTGCTGCACGTGGGCGGCGAGGGTGACCGGCTCTCCCTGATGGACACCCTGGAGGACACCGCCGCGGACAACCCGGTGGAGGTCGCGGAGGACCGGGAGTTGCGCCGGCTGCTGGCGCGGGCCATCAACACGCTGCCCGAACGGGAGAAGACGGTGGTGACGCTCTACTACTACGAGGGCCTCACGCTCGCCGAGATCGGCAATGTCCTCGGGGTCACCGAGAGTCGCGTCAGCCAGATCCACACCAAGTCGGTCCTGCAGCTCCGGGCGAAACTGGCGGACGTCGGGCGCTGAAGCGGGGTGCCGGGGCGCGGGGGCGGGGGCCGAGAGCGTGCGACGGCCTTGCGGGACGTCCGTAGAGTGGACGCGTGCCCAGGATTCGAGCGGCCTCCGTGGCCGAGCACCGGTCGATGCAGCGCGGCGCCCTGTTGGACGCCGCGCGTTCCCTGCTGTCCGAAGGGGGGACGGAAGCGCTGACCTTCCCCGCCCTCGCCGAGAGGACCGGCCTCGCCCGGTCCTCCGTGTACGAGTACTTCCGGTCCCGCGCGGCCGTCGTCGAAGAGCTGTGCGCGGTGGACTTCCCCGTGTGGGCCGCCGAGATCGAGGCGGCGATGTCCGAGGCGGAGGCGCCGGAGGCGAAGATCGAGGCGTACGTGCGCAGCCAGCTGGGGCTGGTGGGGGACAAGAGGCACCGGGCGGTCGTGGCGATCTCGGCGAGCGAGCTGGACGCCGGGGCGCGGGAGAAGATCCGCGCGGCGCACGGGAGCCTGATCGCGATGATCGTGGAGGCGCTGGCCGCGCTGGGGCAGGCGGAGCCGAGGCTCTCCGCGATGCTGCTCCAGGGCGTGGTGGACGCCGCCGTCCGGCGGATCGAGGCCGGCACGGGCGAGGACCCCGTCGTGGTCACGGACGCGGCGGTGGCCATGGCCCTGCGCGGCGTCGGGGGCTGACCCGGCCGGGCCCCGGGACTCGGGCGCCGGACTGCCGGAAGGCAGCAGGCGCGGGGTCGGGCGGGGGAGCAGGGTCAGGGGATTGAGGTAGGCCTCCCCGTGGAGGAGGCCCCAGTGGAGGCAGGGGCGGGTGCAGTGCGTGCCGTCCGTGAGGAGGGCCACCACCTGCCCCGTCGTGACCTCCGCTCCCTCCGCCACCAGCGGGCGGACCGGTTCGTAGGTCGTGCGCAGGCCGTTCGGCAGGGTCAGCGAGAGGACCCCGCGGCCGGCGACCGGGCCGGCGAAGTGGACGCGGCCCGGACCGACCGCGCGGACCTCCGCGCCCACCGGGGCCGCCAGGTCCACCCCGCGGTGCCCCGCCGCGTACGGGGTCGGGGGCGGGTCCCACCAGCGGACCACCGTCAGCGGGGACGGCAGCGGGCGGCCGCCCGTGGCCCCCGGAACGTGCGGCGGCCCCGGCGTGGCCCGGGCGGGGCCCAGGGTGAGGCCCAGGGCCAGGGCCAGGAGCAGGGTGAGCAGCAGCTTCGTCGGCTTCGGTAGTTTCGGTAGTTTCGCCATGGGGTGAGGGTTCCGCTCCGGGGCCGGTCCCGCCCGGGCCTGTGGACGGGCGGGGCGCTGTGGACAACCGCGTCATCCGGCATACCACCGGGTCCCGTACACTTCTTGTGGCGATCCGGGTCACCGGGTCGACTTCGCACGCCCCAGCACCGGCCCCTCAGGGCCAGGTGACAGCGTCTCTCGGTCCCCTTTACGGGGGCAGGGCGCGACAGGGGCGTCAGGAACCAAACCGAGAAAACAAGGAGATGGCCATGGCCGTCGTAACGATGCGGGAGCTGCTGGAAAGCGGCGTCCACTTCGGTCACCAGACCCGCCGTTGGAACCCGAAGATGAAGCGCTTCATCTTCACGGAGCGCAACGGCATCTACATCATCGACCTGCTGCAGTCGCTGTCGTACATCGACCGCGCCTACGAGTTCGTGAAGGAGACCGTCGCCCACGGCGGTTCCATCATGTTCGTCGGTACCAAGAAGCAGGCCCAGGAGGCCATCGCCGAGCAGGCGACGCGCGTTGGTATGCCCTACGTCAACCAGCGGTGGCTGGGTGGCATGCTCACCAACTTCTCCACCGTCTACAAGCGCCTTCAGCGTCTGAAGGAGCTTGAGGCGATCGACTTCGAGGACGTCGCCGCCTCGGGTCTCACCAAGAAGGAGCTCCTGGTCCTCTCTCGCGAGAAGATCAAGCTGGAGAAGACCCTCGGTGGTATCCGCGAGATGTCGAAGGTCCCCAGCGCCGTCTGGATCGTCGACACCAAGAAGGAGCACATCGCCGTCGGTGAGGCGCGCAAGCTCCACATCCCGGTCGTCGCGATCCTCGACACCAACTGCGACCCCGACGAGGTCGACTACAAGATCCCGGGCAACGACGACGCGATCCGCTCCGTCACCCTGCTCACCCGCGTGATCGCCGACGCCGTCGCCGAGGGCCTCATCGCCCGTTCCGGTGCCGCCACTGGCGACTCGAAGCCGGGCGAGAAGGCCGCCGCCGAGCCGCTCGCCGAGTGGGAGCGCGACCTGCTCGAGGGTGACAAGAAGGCCGACTCCGACGAGTCGGTAGAGGCTGCGGACGCTCCGGCCGCCGAGGCCGTTGTCGACGCCCCCGCCGTCGAGGCTGAGGCTGCTCCGGCCGCCGACGCCGAGGCCGAGGTCGTCGCCGAGCCCGTCGTCGAGGCTCCGGCCGCCGACGCCGAGCAGGCCTGACCCACTGAGAGCGCCCGGCGTTCATGCGCCGGGCACTCACAGCACGGACGATGACGGCGGGGGAGCCGCGCCACGAGCGCGTCTCCTCCGCCGTTCACCCGTAGATCTACGACTTCGAGAGAGAATCCCAGACTCATGGCGAACTACACCGCCGCTGACGTCAAGAAGCTCCGCGAGCTCACCGGCGTCGGCATGATGGACTGCAAGAACGCGCTGGTCGAGTCCGACGGTGACGTCGACAAGGCCATCGAGGCCCTCCGCATCAAGGGTCAGAAGGGCGTCGCCAAGCGCGAAGGCCGTTCTGCCGAGAACGGTGCCGTCGCCTCGATCATCGCCGACGACAACACCTCCGGTGTCATCGTCGAGCTGAAGTGCGAGACGGACTTCGTCGCCAAGGGCGAGAAGTTCCAGGCCGTCACCGAGCAGCTGGCCAAGCACATCGCCGCCACGTCCCCGGCCGACGTCGAGGCGCTGCTGGCGTCCGAGATCGAGCCCGGCAAGACCGTGCAGGCGTTCGTGGACGAGGCCAACGCCAACCTCGGCGAGAAGATCGTCCTGGACCGCTTCGCGCAGTTCACCGGCGGCTACGTCTCGGCGTACATGCACCGCACCATGCCCGACCTGCCGTTCCAGATCGGCGTCCTCGTCGAGCTGGACAAGGAGAACGCCGACGTCGCCCGCGGCGTCGCGCAGCACATCGCCGCGTTCGCGCCGAAGTGGCTCTCCAAGGACGACGTGCCGGCCGACGTGGTCGAGTCCGAGCGTCGTGTGGCCGAAGAGGTCACCCGCGCCGAGGGCAAGCCCGAAGCCGCGCTGCCGAAGATCGTCGAGGGTCGTGTCAACGGCTTCTTCCGCGACAACACGCTGCTCGGCCAGGACTACGCCCTGGACAGCAAGAAGTCCGTCCAGAAGGTTCTGGACGAGGCCGGTGTCACCCTGGTGCGCTTCTCGCGCATCAAGGTCGGCATCTGAGTCCGTCCGTACGCGACGGACACCGGACCCCGGTAGGGTCTGAAGCAGTCGCCCGCGTTCGCGCAGGGCGACCGCAGATCTGACGAGGAGGCCATTGCCGTAGAGGGAACCGCGAGGACCCACCGGCAATGGCCTTCTTCGTATGTGCACGAGGAGATCTCCATGAATCAGGGCGTGGACACCCACACCGCTTCCGACGACAAGAGCGACCAGGACAAGAAGGGCCGCCGCTTCATGCTGAAGCTGTCGGGCGAGGCCTTCTCCGGTGGCGGAGGACTCGGCGTCGACCCCGACGTGGTCCACGCCATCGCCCGCGAGGTCGCCGCGGTGGTTCGCGGCGGCGCGGAGATCGCGATCGTGATCGGCGGTGGCAACTTCTTCCGCGGCGCCGAACTGCAGCAGCGCGGCATGGACCGGGCCCGGTCCGACTACATGGGCATGCTCGGCACGGTCATGAACTGCCTTGCCCTCCAGGACTTCCTGGAGAAGGAAGGCATCGACTCCCGCGTCCAGACCGCCATCACCATGGGCCAGGTCGCCGAGCCGTACATCCCGCTGCGCGCCGTGCGACACCTGGAGAAGGGCCGCGTCGTCATCTTCGGCGCCGGCATGGGCATGCCCTACTTCTCCACCGACACCACGGCCGCCCAGCGCGCCCTGGAAATCGACGCGGAAGCCCTCCTCATGGGCAAGAACGGCGTCGACGGGGTCTACGACTCCGACCCGAAGAAGAACCCGGACGCGGTGAAGTTCGACGCGCTGGAGTACAGCGAGGTGCTGTCGCGCGACCTCAAGGTCGCCGATGCCACCGCCATCACGCTGTGCCGCGACAACAAGCTGCCGATCCTGGTCTTCGAGCTGCTCGCCGAGGGCAATATCGCGCGAGCCGTCAAGGGTGAGAAGATCGGCACGCTCGTGAGCGACCAGGGCACCCGGGCCTGAGCAGGCCCCGTCCGCCTGAACCATCCATTTCTGACATGCAGGAGCACGTGGTGACCGAAGAGATCCTCCTCGAGGCCGAGGAGAAGATGGAAAAGGCCGTCGTCGTCGCCAAGGAAGACTTCGCCGCGATTCGCACCGGTCGTGCGCACCCGGCGATGTTCAACAAGATCGTGGCGGAGTACTACGGCGCCATCACGCCCATCAACCAGCTCGCCTCCTTCTCGGTCCCCGAGCCGCGCATGGCGATCGTGACCCCGTTCGACAAGAGCGCCCTGCGCAACATCGAGACGGCCATCCGCGACTCCGACCTGGGCGTCAACCCCAGCAACGACGGCAGCATCATCCGGGTGACCTTCCCCGAGCTGACGCAGGACCGCCGCAAGGAGTACATCAAGGTCGCGCGCACCAAGGCCGAGGACTCCAAGGTCTCGATCCGTGCCATCCGCCGCAAGGCGAAGGACGCCCTCGACAAGCTCGTCAAGGACAAGGAAGCCGGCGAGGACGAGGTGCGCCGCGCCGAGAAGGAGCTCGACGACACCACCGCGAAGTACGTCGCGCAGGTGGACGAGCTGCTGAAGCACAAGGAAGCCGAGCTCCTCGAAGTCTGATGAACGACACTTCCTGGCAGCCGGAGCCGGTTCCGGCGGGTCCCGCCTACGATGCGCTGGTGGGCCCGCACACTCGGCCCATGCCCATCGTGCCCGATGCCGCCGGCCGTGACTTCGACGACCGGGAAGCACGCGATCGGGGGGCCGCCGCTGACGGCGGCCCCCTCTTCCGCGCCGATACGCCGCCGCAGGAGCCCATGCCCAGCCCCCCGCCGCCGACCCCGCCTTCGCCGGCACCGCAGGACGCCTCCCCACCGCCTCAGAAGAAGCGGGCCGGGCGGGACCTGCGTGCCGCCATAGGGGTCGGAGTGGGCCTCGGCGCGGTGATCTTCGCCTCGCTGTTCATCGTCAAGGCGGTCTTCGTCGGCGTCGTCGTCGTGGCGGTCGTCGTCGGCCTGTGGGAGCTCACCTCCCGGCTCCAGGAGAAGAAGGGCATCAAGGCCCCGCTGGTCCCGCTCGCGATCGGCGGTGCGGCGATGGTCATCGCCGGGTACGTCCGCGGGGCCGAGGGCGCCTGGGTGGCGATGGCGCTCACCGCCCTCGCGGTCCTGGTCTGGCGGATGACCGAGCCGCCCGAGGACTACCTCAAGGACGTCACCGCCGGTGTCTTCGCGGCGTTCTACGTGCCCTTCCTGGCCACGTTCGTCGCGATGCTGCTCACCGCCGACGACGGGCCGCAGCGGGTCGTCACCTTCCTGGTCCTGACCGTGGTCAGCGACACCGGGGCCTACGCGGTGGGCTGGCGCTTCGGCAAGACCAAGCTCGCGCCGCGCATCAGCCCCGGAAAGACCCGCGAGGGGCTCTTCGGAGCGGTGGCCTTCGCGATGGGGGCCGGCGCCCTGTGCATGGAGTTCCTGATCGACGGGGGCGTCTGGTGGCAGGGCCTGGTGCTCGGCCTCGCCGTCGCCGTCAGCGCCACACTGGGCGACCTCGGGGAATCCATGATCAAGCGGGATCTCGGGATCAAGGACATGGGCACCCTGCTGCCGGGCCACGGCGGGATCATGGACCGGCTGGACTCCCTGCTTCCGACGGCCCCCGTGGTGTGGCTGCTGCTGGCCCTGTTCGTCGGCACCGGCTGACCTGCGAAAAGGCGCCCGTGCAGGCGGGGCGGTTACTCTTGGAGGGCGCGCTGCTTCTGCGGCGCGCCTTTCGTCTTACAAGGAGTACCTGCCATGGCCCGCCCTGTACCGGGAGAGCTCACTTTCGTCGCCCCTCGTGGAGCGAAGAAGCCGCCCCGGCACCTCGCCGACCTCACCCCCGAGGAGCGCCGGGAGGCGGTCGCCGCGATCGGTGAGAAGCCCTTCCGGGCCAAGCAGCTCTCCCAGCACTACTTCGCCCGGTACACGCACGACCCGGCCGAGTGGACCGACATCCCCGCCGCCTCGCGCGAGAAGCTCCAGCAGGAGCTGCTGCCGGACCTGATGAACGTCCTGCGCCACATCTCCTGCGATGACGACACCACCCGCAAGACCCTGTGGAAGCTGCACGACGGCACGCTCGTCGAGTCCGTGCTGATGCGCTACCCGGACCGGGTCACCATGTGCATCTCCTCGCAGGCCGGCTGCGGCATGAACTGCCCGTTCTGCGCCACCGGCCAGGCCGGCCTCGACCGCAACCTGTCGACCGCCGAGATCGTCCACCAGATCGTCGACGGCATGCGCGCCCTGCGCGACGGCGAGGTCCCCGGCGGGCCCGCCCGGCTGTCGAACATCGTCTTCATGGGCATGGGCGAGCCGCTCGCCAACTACAACCGTGTCGTCGGCGCCATCCGCCGCCTCACCGACCCGGAGCCCGACGGCCTGGGCCTGTCCCAGCGCGGGATCACCGTCTCCACCGTGGGCCTGGTCCCGGCGATGCACCGCTTCGCCGACGAGGGCTTCAAGTGCCGCCTCGCCGTCTCCCTGCACGCCCCGGACGACGAGCTGCGCGACACCCTGGTCCCGGTGAACACCCGCTGGAACGTCCGCGAGGTGCTCGGTGCGGCATGGGAGTACGCGGAGAAGTCCGGCCGCCGGATCTCCATCGAGTACGCCCTGATCCGCGACATCAACGACCAGGCCTGGCGCGGTGACCTGCTCGGCAAGCTGCTCAAGGGCAAGCGCGTGCACGTCAACCTGATCCCGCTGAACCCGACGCCCGGCTCGAAGTGGACCGCCTCGCGGCCCGAGGACGAGAAGGCGTTCGTGGACGCCATCGCCCGCCACGGCGTGCCCGTGACCGTCCGCGACACCCGCGGGCAGGAGATCGACGGGGCGTGCGGCCAGCTCGCCGCCTCGGAGCGCTGATTTTCGCCAGTTGAGGTTTGCTTTCGGCCACGGGGTACCCTGTGGCCGAACAACCAATTTCATATTCCGACAGGGGAGCGCCACAGCGCTGAGAGTGCGGTATCCGTCACCGCAGACCCTCTGAACCTCGCCCCGGTCATTCGGGGTAGGAAGTTCGGTCACCACTCAAGCTGTTGCGCCCTGCCCGGCGTCCGCTCCACAGAGCGCCGGGCAGGGCCGCGTCTTCTCCTGGACATCCCAGGAGGAATGCACCAATGAGCACCACCAAGAAGCTGGCGGGCGTCGCGCTCGCGGCCGCGCTCGGCGTCACCACGCTCAGCGCCTGCGGCGGCGACGCCAAGGACAAGGCCGCGGACGACAAGACGATCACCCTCGTCTCGCACGACTCCTTCAACGTGACCGACACGGTCCTCAAGGAGTTCGAGCAGCAGAGCGGCTACACCGTCAAGGTCCTGAAGTCGGGCGACGCCGGCGCGGCCCTGAACCAGGAGATCCTCACCAAGGGCTCCCCGCGCGGCGACGTGTTCTTCGGCGTCGACAACACCCTCCTCTCCCGCGCCCTCGACAACGGCATCTTCACGCCGTACGAGGCCAAGGGGCTGGCCGACGTGAAGCCCGAGTTCGTGCTCGACAAGGAGCACCGGGTCACCCCGGTCGACTCCGGAGACATCTGCGTCAACTACGACAAGGCCTACTTCGCCGACAAGAAGCTCGCCCCGCCGCAGACGCTGGACGACCTGATCAAGCCGGAGTACAAGAACCTCCTGGTCACCGAGAACGCCGCGACCTCCTCGCCCGGCCTCGGCTTCCTCCTCGCCTCCGTCGGCAAGTACGGGGACGCGGGCTGGGAGGGCTACTGGAGCAAGCTCAAGGCCAACGGCGTCGAGGTGGTCGACGGCTGGGAGCAGGCCTACAACGAGCGGTTCTCCGGCTCGGCCGGCGGCAAGAAGGCCAAGGGCGACCGCCCGCTGGTCGTCTCCTACGCCTCCAGCCCGCCGGTCGAGGTCCTGTACGGCGAGCCGCAGCCGGCCGAGGCCCCCACGGGCGTCGCGACGGGCACCTGCTTCCGGCAGACCGAGTTCGCCGGTCTGCTCAAGGGCGCGAAGAACGAGAAGGGCGGCAAGGCGCTCCTGGACTTCCTGATCTCCAAGAAGTTCCAGGAGGACATGCCGCTCCAGATGTTCGTGAACCCGGTGACCAAGGACGCGGTCCTGCCCGAGCTGTTCACCAAGCACGGCGTGGTCATCGAGAAGCCCGAGACGGTCGCCCCGGAGGCCATCGCCAAGAACCGTGACCAGTGGGTCAAGGCCTGGTCCGCCCTCGTCGTGAAGTAGGACGAGTGAGCGGCGTTCCGAAGGAGAGCGGGCGGGCCACGGCCGTCAGGCTCGGTCTGATGGCCGTGCCGCTCGTCTTCTTCGGGCTGTTCTTCGCGTACCCCGTCGCCGCGATCGTCGGGCGCGGGCTCAAGACGGACGCCGGCTGGCAGTTCGGCCGGATCGGCGAGGTGCTGGCCCGGCCCGACATCGGCGACGTGCTCTGGTTCACCACCTGGCAGGCGCTCGCGTCCACGGCGCTCACGCTCCTGATCGCACTCCCCGGCGCGTACGTCTTCGCGCGCTTCGAGTTCCCCGGCAAACAGCTGCTGCGGGCGCTCGTCACGGTGCCGTTCGTGCTGCCGACCGTCGTGGTCGGCACCGCGTTCCTGGCGCTCGTGGGGCGGAACGGTCTGCTGGACGAGGTGTGGGGGATCCGCCTCGACACGACCGTCTGGGCGATCCTGCTCGCGCACGTCTTCTTCAACTACGCCGTGGTCATCCGCACGGTCGGCGGGCTGTGGGCGCAGCTGGACCCGCGCCAGGAGGAGGCCGCCCGGGTGCTCGGCGCCGGGCGGTTCGCCGCCTGGCGCCGGGTGACGCTGCCCGCGCTGGTCCCGGCCGTCGCGGCCGCCTCGCTCATGGTGTTCCTGTTCACGTTCTCCTCCTTCGGCGTCGTGCAGATCCTGGGCGGGCCCGCGTACTCCACCCTGGAGGTGGAGGTCTACCGGCAGACCGCGCAGCTCCTGGACCTGCCGACGGCCGCCGTGCTGACGATGGTGCAGTTCGCGGCCATCGGCGGGATCCTCGGCGTGCACGCCTGGACCGTGCGCAAACGGGAGACCGCGCTGCGGCTCGTGGACCCGGGGCGGACCACGCACCGGCCGCGCGGCTGGGCGCAGCGCACCCTGCTCGGCGGGGTGCTGCTGACGGTGGCGCTGCTGATCGTGGCGCCGCTCGCGGTGCTGGTCGAGCGCTCGCTCGACGCCCCCGGCGGGTACGGCTTCGGCTTCTACCGGGCGCTCCAGGAGGTGGGTGCGGGCGGCGGAACCTTCCTCGTGCCGCCGCTGGAGGCGATCTGGAACTCCCTGCAGTACGCGCTCGCCGCCACCGCCATCGCGCTGGTCGTCGGCGGGCTCGCGGCGGCCGCCCTGACCCGGCGCGCCGGCCGCTTCGTCCGGGGCTTCGACGCGCTGCTGATGCTCCCGCTGGGGGTGTCGGCCGTGACCGTCGGCTTCGGCTTCCTCATCACCCTGGACAAGCCGCCGCTGGACCTGCGGACCTCGTGGATCCTGGTGCCGCTGGCGCAGGCGCTGGTGGGCGTTCCCTTCGTCGTACGGACCATGCTGCCGGTCCTGCGCGCGGTGGACGGACGGCTCCGCGAGGCCGCCGCCGTGCTCGGCGCCTCACCGCTGCGGGCCTGGCGGGAGGTGGACCTGCCGATGGTGCGGCGGGCCCTGCTGATCGCGGCGGGCTTCGCCTTCGCCGTGTCCCTCGGGGAGTTCGGGGCGACCGTCTTCATCGCGCGGCCCGACCATCCGACGCTGCCCGTCGCCGTGGCGCGGCTGCTGGGGCGGGCCGGGGAGATGAACTACGGCCAGGCGATGGCCCTGAGCACGATCCTCATGCTGACGTGCGCGGTGTCCCTGCTCCTGCTGGAGCGGCTGCGACCCGACAAGACCTCCGGAGAGTTCTGATGACCCTGCTTCAGCTGGAAGGGGTGTCGGTCCGCTTCGGTGAGCGCGCGGTCGTGGACTCCGTGGACCTGGCGGTCGCCGAGCACGAGATCGTGTGCGTGCTCGGGCCCAGCGGCAGTGGCAAGTCCACCCTGCTCCGGGTGGTGGCCGGGCTCCAGCCCGTCGCCGCCGGGCGGGTGCTGCTGGGCGGCGCCGACCAGGCCGCAGTGCCCGTACACCGGCGGGGGGTGGGCCTGATGTTCCAGGACCACCAGCTGTTCCCGCACCGGGACGTGGGCGGGAACGTCGCCTTCGGGCTGCGGATGCGGGGTGCTTCGAAGGAGTCCTCCGAGGCCCGGGTCACCGAGCTGCTGGAGCTCGTCGGGCTGCCCGGGGCGCAGGGCCGGGCTGTGGCCTCGCTGTCCGGGGGTGAGCAGCAGCGGGTCGCGCTGGCGCGGGCGCTGGCGCCGTCGCCGCGGCTGCTGATGCTGGACGAGCCGCTCGGGCAGCTGGACCGCGGGCTGCGGGAGCGGCTCGTGGTCGAGTTGCAGGGGCTGTTCTCGCGGCTGGGCACGACCGTGCTGGCCGTCACGCACGACCAGGGCGAGGCGTTCGCGCTGGCCGACCGGGTGGTTGTCATGCGGGACGGGCGGATCGCGCAGGCGGGGACCCCGCTGGAGGTGTGGGAACGGCCGGCGTCGGAGTTCGTGGCGCGGTTCCTGGGCTTCGAGAACGTGGTGCCGGCGGTGGTGTCGGGGGGTGTCGCCGCCACTCCGTGGGGGAAGGTCGCCGTTCCGGCGGGGGCCGCGGAGGGGGATCGCCGGGTGCTGATCCGGCCGGCCGGGGTGGTGCTTTCGCCCGGGGGGCTGGGGTGCGAGGTGGTGTCGCGGACCTTCCGGGGGACGCATGTCGCGCTGCTGCTGCGGCCCGAGGTGGGGCCGGGGCTGGAGGCGGAGTGTGAGCTGGCCGGGGCGCCGGCGGTCGGGGACCGGGTCGCGGTGACCTTCGCCCCGGGCGAGGTGGTCGTGCTGCCGGGGGAGTAGGCCGCCGCTGTGTGGGGCCCGGTGGGCCCGGTGGGCGGGTGCGGCTGGGTCGGCCCTGCGGGGCGAGGTCCCCTACCCGCCCTTCCACCGTTCCCCGGGCGCTGCCCGGACCCGTCCTGGGGCTCCGCCCCAGACCCCGGTCCTCAAACGCCGGACGGCTGGGCTGTCGTCAGCCGATCGGAGCCGGTTGCGGCAAGGGGACATCCTCGTCCGCGCCCTCGTGGTTGCCGTACCAGGCGACCGCCACCGCGCCGGTTACCGCCAGGGCGAAGCCGAGGACGGCCAGCCAGGCCATGCCGGGCCGGGAGGCGTCGCCGAGCCAGAGCACGCCGATGGCTCCGGGGAGCACGGTTTCGCCGACGACCAGGGCGGCGGTGGCGCCGTTCACCGAGCCGATCTGGAGCGCCACGGTGTGCAGGTACATGCCGCCGACCCCCGCCAGGACGATGGCGTACAGGGCCGGGTCGGAGAGGAGGGAGGGGAACGAGAACGGCTCGATGCCGTTGAGGATGCGGACCCCGACGCCCAGCGCGCCGAATGCCAGCCCCGACAGCAGGCCGGCCAGGATCGCGGCCCGGGCGCCGAGGAAACGTACGGCCACGGTGCCGCCCGCGATGATCAGCACGGTCACCGCCAGGAGCCACCAGTGCGTGGCGGCCGGCGCGTAGTGGCCGCCCTCGTGGCCCGCCGCCGTCGCCAGCAGGACCAGGGCCGCGCAGACGACCCCGATGGAGGTCCACTCCTTGCGGGTCAGCCGGATGCCGAGCATCTTCACGCTGAGCACGGCGGTGATCACCAGGTTGGCGCTGATGACCGTCTGGGACAGGAAGAGCGGCAGGAGGCGGGCGGCCAGGGCGCCCAGGCCGAAGCCCACGAAGTCCAGGATGGTGCCGACGATGAACTCCCAGGTCATCGCGGCCTTCGCCGTGGAGCTGAGGTTCGGGCCGCCGTGCTGGGTGACCCCCGCGGCGGCCGGTGACATCCGGGCCGCCCGCCGTGAGCCCACGGCTTGCAGGACGGATCCCGTGCCGTAGCAGATGGACGCCGCGATGGCGGTGAGCAGTCCTATGAGCACCCGGGGGCTCCGTTCACGTCTGGCAGGTTTTACGTAGTGCGTACCTCTTCCAGACGTGGAAAAGGCGGGGGAAGTTGCCTGCCCGGGGCAGGCCGTTTCGGGTCAGCCCATCGCGGCGAGGGCCGCCGGGACCTCGGACACCGAGTCGACCAGGGCGATCCGGGACTCCATCGCCCGGCCGCGGGCCAGCGCCTGGAGCAGCGGCCAGGCCGGCAGCCGTTCGGTCCAGTGGGCGCGGTCGACGAGGATCATCGGGGTCGGCTCGCCCCGGGACTCGTAGTGGTTGGGCGTCGCGTTGTCGAATATCTCCTGGACCGTGCCCGCGGCGCCGGGAAGGAAGACCACGCCCGCGTTGGAGCGGGCGAGCAGCCCGTCCTCGCGGGTGGCGTTCGCGAAGTACTTCGCGATGTGCCCGGCGAAGGGGTTCGGCGGCTCGTGTCCGTAGAACCAGGTCGGGATGCCCACCGAGTCGCCGCCCGTGACGGCCGGCCAGCGTTCCCGTACGGCGAAGGCCGCGCGCGCCCAGTCGGAGACCGACGGGACGAAGGAGGGGGCCTTGGCCAGCATCCGCAGGGCCTCGGGCAGGGCCTCGTCGGGGGAAGGGGCGAGGTACGCGCCGAGGTTGGCCGCCTCCATGGCGCCCGGGCCGCCGCCGGTGGCCACGGTCAGCCCGGAGCGGGTCAGCGTCCGGCCGAGTTCGGCCGCGCCCCGGTAGGCGTCGCCGCCGCGGGCCATGGCGTGGCCGCCCATCACACCGACGACCCGGGCACCGGCGAGGTGCTCGTCGAGGGCGTCGGAGATGGCGTCGTCGTGGATGGAGCGCAGCATCGAGGAGTAGATGTCGCCGTCCGCCTTGGTCTCCTGGAACCAGGCGTACGCCTCGGCGTCCGGGGTGGACTCGTAGCCGGCGGAGAGCCCGGTGAAGAGCTCCTCGGGCGTGTAGAGCAGGCCCCGGTACGGGTTGAACGGCAGGTCGGGGACGGGCGGGAAGACCAGGGCGCCGTCCGCGCGCACCTTGACCGAGGCGTCCGGTTCCATCGCGCAGCCGAGGAACACGGCGGAGGAGGTGTCGGCGGACAGCAGCGCGAAGGTCCGCTCCAGCAGGTTGACCGACTGGATCCGGTACCCGCTGAGCGAACCGCGGGCCACGACCCGGTCGAACTCCGCGAGCGTCTCGATCTCGGTATCGGTCTCGATGTGTGGGTTGACCATTCGGCCCACCCTAAGGGCTGCCCGCCTCAGCGGGTCAATGCCAGCGACGTCAGCTGTGACACACCCCAGCTGAGCGGCAGGCACACCGCCACCAGCGCGGTTGCCCGTACGGTCGCGGCCGTACGGAGGACCTTGCCCGGGGCGCCGAGCCCGGTCAGGGTCTCGCGGGTGGCGGCCCGGGCCTGGTGGACCTCGGCCGCGGAGACGAGCAGGGTGGCCGCCGCGCACAGGGCCACCAGGGCGGCGGCGGGCACGGTCAGCGGGCCGAGCGGGACCTGGAGCCCGCCGTGGTCGCGCAGGGCCACGGCGCTGAGGGCGCCCGCCCCGACGGCGCACAGGACACCGAGGGGTGCGCCCAGCCGGGGGGCCTCCTCCTGGAGGGCCCGCCCGGCGAGCAGCCTGAGCGCGCCCGGGCGGACGGACTGGACCAGCGTCCCGCAGGCGTAGGCCAGGCCCGGACCGGCGAGGGCGAGTCCGAGGGCGGTCAGTGCCCAGCCCGCGGGCATGCCGGCTCCGCCGGGGCGGGCGTAGGCCAGGGCGGCGAGTCCGCAGGCGGTGAGGGCGATGCCCCAGGGCAGGGCGGTCTGCGGAGCGGGCCGGGGGTGCGGGCGCAGGGCGAGGGCGGTGGCGATCGAGGCGGCCAGCGGGAGCAGGGCCAGCAGGGTGAGGGCGGCCGCCACGGGCAGGGGGTCGTCGGCGTGGAGCAGCAGGGCCCCGGCGCCGTCGAAGGGCAGTCCGGTCACCTCCCCGCGCAGGTGGAGGAAGACGGCCAGGGCCACGGCGCTGCCGAGGGTGCAGGCCACGGCGGTGGAGATGGTCGCGATCAGGGTGAGCCGTACGGGGCCCAGCCCGGCGGCGTCCAGCCCTTCGAGGGGCCGGGTCGCGGGGTCGGTACGGGCCACGGCGACGGCGAACTGGACGGTGACGGCGAGGGGGACCAGGGCCCACAGCAGCTGAGGGAACGATCCGGCGGGCCGGGCCGTGGCCTGCGCGAGCACGTACAGCAGCAGGAAGCCGCTGCCGGCCGAGGCGGCGGCGACGAGCAGCCGGCGCAGCTGTACCAGCGGCCGGGAGCCGCGGGCTAGGCGGAGAGCGAGCACGCGGCCTGGTCCTCCGGGGGCTGGGGGATGGAGGTCGGGGAGAGTCCGGCCGCGGCTGCCGCGGCTGCCGCGGCGGCCATGCGGCCGTCGAGCAGGGCGAACCGCCGGTCGGCGACGGCCGCGGTCTCCTCGTCGTGGGTAGCGAGCACCACCGTGATGCCGTGGGAGCGGGCGGCCGTGGTGAGCGTGCGCAGCAGCAGGGCGCGCTCGGCGCGGTGCAGCGGGGCGGTGGGCTCGTCGGCGAAGACCACGGCGGGCAGGTGCGCGAGGGCGCGGGCGAGGGCGACGCGCTGGGACTCGGCCCGGTTGAGGGAGCCGGGGTGCTTGCGGGCGAAGGCACCGATGTCGAGGCGGTCCAGCCATTCGCAGGCGGCCCGTTTGGCGGTGCGGTGGCCGACTCCGGCGATCAGCAGCGGCAGGGCCGCGTTCTCCCAGACCCGCAGCTCGGGCAGCAGCCCCGGCTCGGGGCCGATCCAGCCGAAGCGGTCGCGGCGCAGCCGCTCGCGGGCGAGTGTCCCCAGGGTGTGCACGGGGACGCTGTTGAACCAGACCTCGCCCTGCTCGGGCCGCAGCTGTCCCGACAGGCAGCGCAGCAGCGTGGTCTTGCCGCTGCCGCGGGGGCCGGTCACGGCGAGGATCTCTCCGGCGCGCAGGCCGACCGAGACCCCGATGAGGCCGGGCGAACCGCTGTGGGAGTAGTGAAGGGACCGTGCCCAGAGCAGATCGTCCTGGGGCAGGGCTTTGTCCGGCGGAGCGATGTCCGGCGGAGCGTTGTCCCGTGGAGCCACCATGGCGTACACCTCCGTCCGGGGGAACGAAGCGGAGCCCGCTTGGTCACTGGCGCCGCAATGAGATGTAAAGAGATGAACGTCTTGAATGGTGACAGCACACGGCCCGGACCCCCTCGTTCTCACTCGAACGGAGGATCCGGGCCGTGTGGTCCGGCAGTTTGCCGCCTGCGGGACGGTGGGAGGACGCGGGCTGGTTAGAGCTTGGTCCAGGCCTCGGTGAGCACGCGGCGCAGGATGCCCTCGATCTCGTCGAAGGTGCCCTGGTCGGCGATCAGCGGCGGGGCCAGCTGGATGACCGGGTCGCCACGGTCGTCGGCGCGGCAGTACAGGCCGTTCTCGAAGAGCGCCTTGGAGAGGAAGCCGTAGAGCACGCGCTCGGTCTCCTCGTCCGTGAAGGACTCCTTGGTGACCTTGTCCTTGACGAGCTCGATGCCGTAGAAGTAGCCGTTGCCGCGGACGTCGCCGACGATCGGCAGGTCGTGCAGCTTCTCCAGCGTCGAGCGGAAGGCGTCCTCGTTGTCCAGCACGTGCTGGTTGAGGCCTTCCTTGTCGAAGATGTCGAGGTTGGCGAGCGCCACCGCGGAGGACACGGGGTGTCCGCCGAAGGTGTAGCCGTGCAGGAAGGTGTTGTCACCCTTGTAGAACGGCTCGGCGAGGCGGTCCGAGATGATGCAGGCACCGATCGGGGAGTAGCCCGAGGTCATGCCCTTCGCGCAGGTGATCATGTCCGGGATGTAGTCGAACTTGTCACAGGCGAACATCGTGCCGAGGCGGCCGAAGGCGCAGATCGTCTCGTCGGAGACGAGCAGCACGTCGTACTCGTCGCAGATCTCGCGGACCCGCTGGAAGTACCCGGGCGGCGGCGGGAAGCAGCCGCCGGCGTTCTGCACCGGCTCCAGGAAGACGGCGGCGACGGTGTCGGCACCCTCGAACAGGATCTCCTGCTCGATCTGGTCGGCGCACCAGCGGCCGTAGGCCTCGGGGTCGTCGCCGTAGATCGGGGCGCGGTAGATGTTGGTGTTGACCACCTTGTGCGCGCCGGGGACCAGCGGCTCGAAGGGGGCCTTGAGGGCCGGGAGACCGGTGATGGACAGGGCGCCCTGCGGGGTGCCGTGATAGGCGACCGCGCGGGAGATGACCTTGTACTTGGTGTGCTTGCCCTGCAGCTTGAAGTACTGCTTGGCAAGCTTCCAGGCGGTCTCGACGGCCTCGCCGCCACCGGTGGTGAAGAAGACCTTGTTCAGGTCGCCCGGGGCGTAGTGCGCGAGGCGCTCGGCGAGCTCGACGGCCTTGGGGTGCGCGTACGACCAGATGGGGAAGAACGCGAGTTCCTGGGCCTGCTTGTAGGCGACCTCGGCCAGTTCCTTGCGGCCGTGACCGGCGTTGACCACGAACAGGCCGGCGAGGCCGTCCAGGTAGCGCTTGCCCTTGTCGTCGAAGATGTAGGTGCCCTCGCCCCGCACGATGGTGGGTACGGGCGAGTTCTCGTACGACGACATGCGGGTGAAGTGCATCCACAGGTGGTCGTAGGCGGTCTTGGAGAGGTCCTGGCTCACGGCTATCGCGTTCCCCACATGTAGGTCTGCTTCTTCAGCTTCAGGTAAACGAAGCTTTCGGTTGATCGCACGCCGGGGAGCGCGCGGATCTTCTTGTTGATCGTTTCCAGCAGGTGGTCGTCGTCCTCGCAGACGATCTCCACCATCAGGTCGAACGAGCCCGCGGTCATCACCACGTACTCGCACTCGGCCATCGCGGTCAGCGCGTCGGCCACCGGGTCGAGGTCTCCCTCGACGTTGATGCCGACCATCGCCTGGCGCCGGAGCCCCACGGTGAGCGGGTCGGTGACGGCGACGATCTGCATGACGCCCTGGTCGAGCAGCTTCTGTACCCGCTGGCGCACCGCTGCTTCGGACAGGCCGACGGCCTTGCCGATCGCCGCGTAAGGGCGGCGACCGTCCTCTTGCAGTTGCTCGATGATCGCCAGGGACACAGCATCGACCGAAGGGGACGGTTGTCTTGTCCTGGAATCTGCGCTTCGACTGACCACGACCTCACTGTGCACGAGGAGTCGTCTGTTCCGCAAGGCGAGAACGATGTAATTCGTTGTTTCGGGAGTCAGATCTCACTGATTCCGTAGTTCGTGACGTGTGGGCCTGTCGAAAACGGCGTCCGAGGGGCTAGGCTGAGTAGCTGTCTCAACCATTGGACATGTGATCACAGGAGTGTGGCTGTAGTGACCACCGAACTGCGTCGTCTGCGCAACTACATCGGCGGGGAGTTCAAGGACGCCGCCGACGGGCGGACCACCGAGGTGGTCAACCCCGCCACGGGCGAGGCGTACGCGACCGCCCCCCTCTCCGGCCAGGCGGACGTCGACGCCGCCATGGCCGCGGCCGCCGCCGCCTTCCCCGCATGGCGCGACGCGACCCCCTCCGCGCGCCAGAAGGCCCTGCTGAAGATCGCCGACGCCTTCGAGGCCCGCGCGGACGAGCTGGTCGCCACCGAATCGGAGAACACCGGCAAGCCGCTCGGCCTCACGGCCAGCGAGGAGCTGCCGCCGATGGTGGACCAGATCCGCTTCTTCGCCGGCGCCGCGCGCCTGCTGGAGGGCCGCTCGGCCGGCGAGTACATGGAGGGGATGACCTCGATCGTCCGCCGTGAGCCGGTCGGCGTCTGTGCCCAGGTCGCGCCCTGGAACTACCCGATGATGATGGCCGTCTGGAAGTTCGCCCCGGCCCTGGCCGCGGGCAACACCGTGGTCCTCAAGCCCTCGGACACCACCCCGGCCTCCACCATCCTGATGGCGGAGATCATCGGCTCGATCCTGCCCAAGGGCGTCTTCAACGTCGTCTGCGGCGACCGCGACACCGGCCGGGCCATGGTCGAGCACCGCACCCCGGCGATGGCCTCCATCACCGGCTCGGTGCGCGCGGGCATGCAGGTCGCCGAGAGCGCCTCCAAGGACGTCAAGCGCGTCCACCTGGAGCTCGGCGGCAAGGCTCCCGTCGTGGTCTTCGAGGACGCCGACATCGCCAAGGCCGCCGAGGACATCGCGGTCGCGGGCTTCTTCAACGCCGGCCAGGACTGTACGGCCGCCTGTCGCGTACTGGTCCACGAGTCGATCCACGACGAGTTCGTCGCGGCGCTGGCCAAGAACGCGGCCGACACCAAGACCGGCCTGCCGGACGACGAGGACGTGCTCTACGGCCCGCTGAACAACCCGAACCAGCTGAAGCAGGTCGCGGGCTTCATCGAGCGGCTCCCCGCCCACGCCAAGGTCGAGGCGGGCGGCCACCAGGTCGGCGAGAAGGGCTACTTCTACGCCCCGACCGTGGTCTCCGGCCTCAAGCAGGACGACGAGATCATCCAGAACGAGGTCTTCGGCCCCGTCATCACGGTCCAGTCCTTCACGGACGAGGACCAGGCCCTGGCGTACGCGAACGACGTCGAGTTCGCCCTCGCCTCGTCCGTGTGGACCAAGGACCACGGCCGCGCGATGCGGATGTCCAAGAACCTCGACTTCGGCTGCGTGTGGATCAACACCCACATCCCGCTCGTCGCCGAGATGCCCCACGGCGGATACAAGAAGTCCGGCTACGGCAAGGACCTCTCCGCCTACGGCTTCGAGGACTACACGCGCATCAAGCACGTCATGACCTCGCTCGACGGCTGACCGAAGGCCGGGCGGGCGGTCCGACGGCCGCCGCATCGACCAGGGCACTGCCTTGAAGGGGCGGGTAGTAGACAACATGTCTATTGCCCGCCCTTTGGTGTTCCACCAGGCTCCTCCCATGCCTGAACTCGCCTTTTCCCGCCGCGCGGCGCTGCGCGGCCTCGGTGCCGCGGGCCTGCTGGCCGGCCTCACCGGCTGTGGTGTCCCGGCCGCGTACGTCCCTGAGAACCGGCGGGAGGGCAAGGACCGCTCCGCCGGGGACCGGAGCGTCTCCTTCTCCAACTGGCCCCTCTACATCGACACCGACGAAGAGGACGAGAGCAGGCGCCCGACGCTGGACGCCTTCACGGAGAAGACCGGCATCGAGGTCCGGTACACCGAAGAGATCAACGACAACGACGAGTTCTTCGGCAAGATCAGCCCGGCGCTGATGAACCACCAGCAGACCGGCCACGACGTGGTCGTGGTCAGCGACTGGATGGCCGCCCGCTTCGTCCACCTGGGCTGGGCCCAGAAGATGGACCGCTCGGCGCAGGCGAACGTGTCGAAGCACCTGGACCCGCAGCTGCGCTCGCCCGCCTTCGACGAGGGCCGCCTGCACACCGTGCCCTGGCAGTCGGGGATCACCGGCATCGCCTACAACCGCAAGGCGCTCGGCCGGGAGATCAAGTCCGTCAAGGACCTGTGGCACCCGGACCTGGCGGGCAAGGTCACGCTCTTCTCCGGTCTCGACGAGTCCTTCTCCCTGCTGATGCAGGGCAACGGGGCCGACGTGACCAACTGGACCGAAACCGACTTCCACCGGATGTGCGACCAGGTGGAGAGCATGGTGAAGAAGAAGCACATCCGCCGCTTCACCGGCAACGACTACACCTCCGATCTGAGCAAGGGCGACGTGCTGGCCTGCCAGGCCTACTCCGGGGACGCGATCCAGCTCCAGGCGGACAACCCCGACATCGAGTTCGTGGTCCCCGAGGAAGGGGGCGAACTGTGGGCGGAGAGCCTGCTCATCCCCAACCTGGCTCCGCGCAAGGCCAACGCCGAGGCGCTGATCGACTTCTACTACGACCCGGAGGTGGCCGCGCTGCTCGCCGCCTCCGTCAACTACGTCTGCCCGGTCCCGGCCGCCCGCGAGGTCCTGGCCGCCTCGGACGACCAGGAGACCGCCGAACTGGCCGAGAACCCGCTGATCTTCCCCGACGAGGACATGCGCAAGCGGCTCGTCGTGGCCCGCGACATCTCCTCCGCAGAGCGCTCCTCCTTCGCCAAGCGCTGGAACGGCATCGTCGGTCTCTGACCACAAGCCCGCACGATGGAACTGAACATGTTCAGTAAAACGGCTGAACATGTTCAGAAATCTGCGTAGGCTGCCTTCCATGAGCGAGAGAAGCGCCCTTCAGCGGCGGATCCGTGCCTGGCTTGCCCTGTTCCTCGTCTGCCTCGTGCTGAGCGGACTGACCGCCTTCCCCCTGGTGAGCGAACTCCACTGGGCCAACGCCCTGGTGGACAACGACTGGCTGCGCCGCGTCGGCGACGGGCTGGAACGGGCTGACTCCGCATACCCCTTCCTCCTCTACGGCACGGACTGGCTGGCCTTCGCCCACCTGGTGATCGCCGTCTTCTTCTACGGGGTCCACCGCGACCCGGTCCGTAACATCTGGATCATCGAGGCCGGCATGATCGCCTGCGCCGGCATCGTCCCGCTGGCCCTGATCTGCGAGCCCATCCGGGGCATCCCCTTCTACTGGTCGCTGATCGACATGTCCTTCGGCGTCTTCGGGGTGATCCCGCTGCTGATCCTGCGGCGCATGATCAAGCGGCTGGAGGCCATGCCGGCGGACCCGGGCCAGGCCCTGCCCCCGGCTGCAACCCCGGCCCCGGCCCCGACCGCGGACCTCGCCGCGGCCCGGGGCTGAGTCCGCCCTACTCGGCGAAGGCGGCCATGACGATGCCGAGGGCCACCGGGTTCATGTCCTGACCCTTGGCGTCGGTCGAGTTGACCGAGTACACGAGGGTGCGGGACAGGTCGCGGGTCCCGCCTATCGCCGTGTTGTAGCCGTGCCGGCCGCCCGTCTTGCCCCAGGCGACCGTGCCGTCGGGCAGCGTGATCCGCGACAGCCCGGCGGTCACCGTCGCGGCCTCGCCCGTGACGAAGTCCTTCACCCCGGGGACCGTGAACATCTCCTCCAACTGCGCCGCCGGTACGACCCGTCCGCCGAACAGGGCCACGGTGAACCGCTCCAGATCGGCCGTGGTGGAGATGATGTCGCCGGCCGCCCACCGGTCCGAGGAGTTCCACTCCGTCACGTCCCGCAGCTCCGTCGAACCGTCCTCCCGTGCCACCGCCTGGTACCCGTGGTTGTGGCGGCCCGGTATGCGGGTCTGGAAGCGACCCGGGAACGAGGTGTCCCGCAGCCCCAGCGGCTTCAGCACCCGAGCCCCGACCGCCTTCTCGTACGTCGTGCCCGTCACCTTCTCGATCAGCACGCCCAGCACCGTGTAGTTGATGTTCAGGTAGTGCTGCGCCGTGCCCGGAGCGAACTCGCGGCCCTTGGCCACCGCGTTGGCGATCTGGTCGTGCGGATCGGTCACGTCGAAGCGGTGCTCCCACTGCGCCTCGAAGGAGTCGCCCGGACCGTCGGCCGCCGGTATTCCGCTGGTGTGGTTGAGCAACTGCCGGACGGTGACCGTGCCGTACGCCTCGGGGACGGTCCCGGGCAGGTACCGGCGGACCGGCCCGTCGAGATCCAGCCTGCCCTCGGCGGCGAGCTGGAGGACCACTGCCGCGGTGAAGGCCTTGGTGACCGACCCGGCCCGGAACCGGCCCTCCTCGATCACCGCGCGCCCGGTGCGGATGTCCGCGACACCGGACGCGCCCCGCCAGCTCCCGCTCGTGCCGCCCACCCGTACCAGCGCGGCCGTGGCGTCCTCGTGGTCCGCACCGAGCCCCGCGATCGCCTGCTCCAGCACCGTGGCGTTCGGCGGCGTCGAGACCAGTGGCGCCGGCCGCTGCCCGGCGGCCGAAGCTGCGACCGGCGCCTGCGCCGGAACGGCCTGGGCGGCGACGGCCGGTCCGGCCGCGACGCCCAGGACCAGAGTGGTGGCGATCAGCGTGCGGGTCATCGCGTTCATGGTGGGATCCCCCTGTCGGCTCTCCGGGCGGCTTCCGCCCCGATGCCCTCAATGCTGCTGGTCACAGGGGTAGTTGCGGATCACCATCGAGAGGGGTCTTTGCCGGTACGACAACTCACCACCGAGAGCGAGGAGATCCCCCTCGTCTCACTCCCCAGAGGGAGATACCCCAGAGCCAGGCACCCCGGCGCCGGCCGCGATCAGACCCGTCTCGTACGCACAGATCACCGCCTGGATCCGGTCCCGCAGCCCCAGCTTCGACAGCACGTTGCCCACATGCGATTTGACCGTGTGCCCGCTCACCGTCAGCTCCAGCGCGAGCTCCGCGTTCGACAGCCCCCGCCCCAGGTGCAGCAGCGTCTCCCGCTCCCGGGCCGTCAGCACTTCCAGGCGCTGCGCGGACAGCGCCCGCGCGGCCGCGTCCCCGGCCGCCGGCCGGGCCGTCGCCGCCGTGTACTCCGCGATCAGCCGCCGGGCCACCGAAGGCGCCAGCAGGGACTCGCCCGCCGCCACCACCCGTACGGCGTGCACCAGATCGTCCCGCCGCACGTCCTTGAGCAGGAAGCCACTGGCCCCCGCGTGCAGCGCCTCGTACACGTACTCGTCCGAGTCGAAGGTCGTCAGCATCACCGTCCGGCAGGAACTCGTCCCCGCGATCTCCCGGCACGCCTCGATCCCGTCCAGCACCGGCATCCGGACGTCCAGCAGCGCCACGTCGGGCGCGAGGGACCGGACCGCCGCGACCGCCGCCGCACCGTCCCCGGCCTCCGCCACCACCTCGATGTCCTCCTGCGCGTCCAGGATCATCGCGAAGCCGCTGCGCACCAGTTCCTGGTCGTCGGCCACCACCACACGGATCGTCACTTCCCCACCTCCGCGCCCGACGTTACAAGCACCACCCGCACCTCGAATCCGGTGCCGTCCGGGCCGGGCCCCGTGCGGGCCGTGCCCCCGTGGGCGGCGGCCCGCTCCCGGATTCCGATCAGACCGTGCCCGCCCTCCCGCGCCGCCGGTACGGAGCCCCCGCGCCCGAGCACACCCGGACCGCGCCCGTCGTCCGTGACCGTCACCGTGAGCTCCCGCTCCCCGTACTCCAGGCGTACCGCCACCGCCGAAGCCCCGGCGTGCTTGACCACATTGGTCAGGGCCTCCTGCACCACCCGGTGCACCGTCGCCTCCAGCGCCGCCGGCAGGGCGCGCACCGCGCCCGTGCGCTCCAGGCTGACCTCCGGCCCGCCGGCCCGGACCCGCTCCAGCAGTCCCGCCAGCTCCCCGATTCCGGGCTGCGGGGAGCGCGGGGCCGCCTCGTCCGTGCGCAGCACCCCCAGCATCGTGCGGAGCTGGGCCATCGCGTCCCGGCCCGTCTCCGCGATGGCCTCGAACGCGGCCTCGGCCCGCTCGGGGGCCCTGCGGACGGCCACCGGACCGGCCTCCGCCTGCACGATCATGATGCTGACCGCGTGGGAGAGGATGTCGTGCATCTCCCGCGCGATCCGGGCCCGTTCGCGGGCGGCCGCCTGCTCCGCCTCGATCCGGTTGGCCCGCTCCAGCTGGGCCGCGCGGTCCAGGAGGGCGGCCGTGTACGCCTGCCGGGTGTGCTGGAGCCGCCCCAGCGCGTACGCGGCGCCGGAGACGAAGAGGGTGAAGAGCAGTTCGCGCGCGGTCCCGGTGTTCCAGTAGACCGATACGGCGACCGTCAGGACCGTGAGGCCGCCCACCGTCAGCCGCACCCGGGCCGTGCACAGCAGGGCGACCGTGTAGAAGGCGAGCAGCCCCGCGTACGGAAGCGGCTGCCCCGGGCCGTCGCCCGCCAGGTTGTAGACGCCGCCGGCCGCCAGGATCGCGACCAGCGCCGTCACCGGGGCCCGGCGCCGCCACAGCAGCGGGAGCACGCCGAGCGTGGTCATCGCGTACGAGGGCCAGTCCGCGGGCGGCGCGTCGGCCGGCCGGGGCACCACGAAGGGCATCGTGACGGCCAGTTGCACCAGCAGCGCCAGCCCCAGGTCCTGCCGGTACGGACCGGCCCGCCGGATCCGCGCTCCGAGCTCCCCCCAGCCCCGTATCACCGGCCGAGCCGGGCCCGTACGGCTTCCAGCACGTCCACCCGGTTCGTCGTGACCGAGTCCACCCCGGCCCTGACCAGCGCGCGCATCGAGCGCCTGGTGTCCGGGGTCCACACCGACACCAGCAGGCCGTCCCGGTGCAGGGCGTCCACCAGCTCCGGTCCGACCAGCCCGAAGCGGTAGTTGAGCCAGGTGGGGGCCACCGCGTCGATCAGCACCCGGCGCGGGGGAGCCAGCGTGGTCCACGTCAGCGCGATCTCGGCGCCCGGATCGGCGGCGCGCACGGCCAGCATGGTGGCCGGACCCGCGCAGTAGTACGTACGGTCGCGGGCCCCGCACTCGCGGACCTGGCCGACGACGGTCCGTACGGTCTCGGTGCTCGCACCCGGCAGGTCGACCATGACCCGGCCCGCACCGGCGGCGGCCAGGGCCTCGCGCAGGGTCGGGATCCCGCCGTCCGTCAGCTCCTTCAGCTGCGGGGCCGTGACGTCTTCGAGCCGTACGTCATGGCCCCACAGCCGCCGGAGGTCCTCGTCGTGGAGCAGTACGGGCACCCCGTCGCGGGTCGTCCGCACGTCGATCTCCACCGCGTCCGCGCCCCGCTCGAAGGCGGACCGGATCGAGGGCAGGGTGTTCTCGCGGACGCGGTAGGGATCCCCGCGGTGGCCTACGGCAGTCAGGGTGCGCATGCACCCATTCTGCTGGGCCGTCAGGAAGCCAGCCAGGCGGCGGTGTACGTGTCGATCTCGGCGCTGAGCTTCGCCTTGCCGGCCGGGTCGAGGAAGGAGGCCTCGACGGCGTTCTTCGCGAGCTGGGCGAGGCCGCGCTCGTCGAGGTCCAGCAGCCGGGCGGCCACCGCGTACTCGTTGTTGAGGTCGGAGCCGAACATCGGCGGGTCGTCGCTGTTGATGGTGACGAGCACGCCGGCCGCCACCATCTCCTTGACGGGGTGCTCGTCGAGGGTGGCGACGGCGCGGGTGGCGATGTTGGAAGTGGGGCAGACCTCCAGCGCGATGCGGTGCTCGGCCAGGTAGGCCAGGAGCTCGGGGTCCTGGGTGGCGCTGGTGCCGTGGCCGATGCGTTCGGCGCCCAGGTCGCGGATGGCGTCCCAGATGCTCTGCGGGCCGGTGGTCTCGCCGGAGTGCGGCACGCTGTGCAGGCCGGCGGCGCGGGCCGCGTCGAAGTACGGCTTGAACTGCGGGCGCGGGACACCGATCTCGGGGCCGCCGAGGCCGAAGGAGACCAGGCCCTCGGGGCGCAGGTCGACGGCGAGGCGCAGCGTCTCGGCGGCGGCCTCCTCGCCGGCCTCGCCGGGGATGTCGAAGCACCAGCGCAGGATCACGCCGAGCTCGGTCTCGGCGGACTTGCGGGCGTCCTCGATGGCCTCCATGAAGGCCTTCTCGTCGATTCCGCGGCGGGTGGAGGAGTACGGGGTGATGGTGAGCTCGGCGTACCGGATGTTCTGCCGGGCCATGTCGCGGGCGATCTCGAAGGTGAGGGTGCGCACGTCGTCGGGGGTGCGGACCAGGTCGACGACGGACAGGTAGACCTCGATGAAGTGCGCGAAGTCGGTGAAGGTGAAGTAGTCGGCGATGGCCTCGGGGTCCGTGGGGACCTTGGAGTCGGGGTGCCGGGAGGCGAGTTCGGCGACGATGCGGGGGGAGGCCGAGCCGACGTGGTGGACGTGCAGTTCGGCCTTGGGCAGCCCCGCGATGAAGGGGTGCAGGTCGGGCATGAGGGTGGCCTCCGAAGGGCGCGTGCGGATGGAACGGGCTTCATCGTAGGCAGGATCCGCACCGGCGAAGTGGCCTGTCGGAGGGAGCGCTTAGCATGGCCGTACGAGAGGGGGGCGCCGTATGACCGATCAGAGCCCCGAGTCGCGAGACCCCTGGGCGCCGCTGGAGCAGCCCGCGGTCGATCTGGGCAAACAGCAGGGCGGGACGGGGGCGCCGGGGGCGCCGGGGGTGCACGACCAGCAGACCGTCGCCGGGATGCCCGGCGCCGGAGGCACGCCCGCGGGCACGCCCGCGGCCGCACCCCAGCCCGGGCAGGCGCCCGGGGGGACGCCCGCCTACGGCTACCCGGCGCAGCCGGATCAGGCCGGGTACGGCTACCCGGCCCAGCCGGGCGTGCCGCAGGCCCCGTACGGCGGCTATCCCGCCCCTCAGGGTGTCCCGCAGCCTTCGTACGGCGGTCAGCCGGCCTACGGCGGGTATCCGGGATACCCCGGATACCCGGGATACGCGCCCAAGAGCAACGGCTTCGGCATCACCGCGCTCGTCCTCGGGATCCTCTCCGTGGTCACGTGCTACTTCGGCCTCCTGTTCGGCGTTCCGGCCGTCATCTTCGGCGTGCTGGGCCGCGGCAAGGCCAAGCGCGGCGAGGCAGACAACGAGGGCATGGCGCTGGCCGGCATCATCACCGGCGCGATAGGCATCGTGATCAGCTGCCTGTTCATCGCGTTCTTCATCGTCGTCCTGGCCGGGGAGAGCGGCTCCAGCTCCGACTCGGACTACTTCTCTCCCTACGAGAACACGCAGGTCCTCCACCGGAGCAGAGCCGGCAGGTGCGGCGGAGGGCCGGGCGGGGACGCGTACGTCCCGGCCCGGCCCTCCGCCGTGTGCTGCGCCGTGCCGTCAGGCGGCCGTGTCCGCCCCGCCCTGCCCGGTCGCCCAGGGCCACGTGGCGTCCCGGCCGTCCTCGATCAGGGACACCATGCGGAAGGCCGCGTCGGTGAGCCCGCCGAAGGTGTGCCGGTGCGCGGACCCGGAGGGCGCGTGGCCCACCCGGTATCCGGCCAGGTTCCACGTGTAGACCGGGACCGTCTCCGGCACCAGGGCCGCGGGATCGCCGCCGTAGGAGTACGAGGCCTGCTCGTCGGTGACGATCAGGACCCGGTCGTGCCCCGCGTAGTGCGTGCGCACCGCCTCCGCCGTGTACGTGCCGCCGAGGTCCTCGAACCGCTCCAGGATCTTCAGCACCGACTCCCCGCCCCGGTAGCCGACCGCCTTGCTGGTGGAGCCGAACTGCACCAGGTCCGCGTCCTCGGCGCGCAGCGCCAGCGCCGTCCCGAAGACGGCCGCCGCGTCCGCCCTGTTGAGCTGCGAGCGGTCCGACAGCGGCGACCACATCGACCCCGAGCGGTCCACCAGGACCAGCGTCCGCCCGGGCAGCGCGGGTACGTGGGCCAGGGAGAGGCCCAGCGCCCGCTCCAGCGGGTACGCCCACCGCAGCGAGGGCGCGTGCTGGTAGGCGGCCAGGTAGCGGAAGGGGAACTGCCGGGCCCGGGCGACGGTCTCCGGGTCGGAGATCTTCGCCGCGACCCGCTCCGCGACCTCGTCCGAGACCCCGGCCTGGTCGAAGTTGCGCAGGTTCCGCAGCAGCGCCATCGCGCCCATGGACGGGATGACCGCCTCCCAGGCGGCCGCGTCCAGCGGCCCCTGCAGCCAGCCGGCCAGCGCCTCCCAGGTCATGCCCGCCGCGGCGAGCCGCTCGGCGCCGTCCGCAGCGGTGACCACGGCCCGGCGCTCGGCCACGGGCAGATCCATCAGGGCCCGGTGCGCGAGCAGGGTGCGGTTGCCCGCCGGGACCTCGGCGGTCTCCGGGTTGTGCCGGCGGTCCAGGGCGTGCCGGAAGAGCTCGCCCTGCCAGGGCTTGGCGGGGTCGGGGGAGGCGTGCACCAGGTTGAGGACGTCGCCGAAGCGGAATCCCTTGGAGGCGGTGTCGTACTTCAGGAGGGACTTCTCGTTGTAGAGGCGGCGCAGCGCGTCCGCGATCCCCCGCTTGACGGGCTTGGGCACGGCCCGTCCGTACGTGGCGGTCCAGTAGGCGAGCAGTTCACCGGGCTCGTCCGCGCGCAGCAGTACGGAGTCCACGACCTGCCGGTTCGACGGCCCGCCGGTCGCTCCGGCGTCGAGCCGCGCCCGCACGTACTCCGCGGCGCCGACGAGCGAGGCCGTCCGCATGTTGCCCTCGCGGCGGAGCCAGCCGAGCAGGCCGGCGGTCCACTCGGGATCCTCGACGGCGAGCCGCCGCACGAGCGCGGAGAACCGGTCGTCGCGGGCGCCGCCGCCCTCGTAAGCGGTCTGCTGCGTCACGAAGTTGGCCACGGCGAGCAGGAACAGCTCGGACCGGGGATCGCGGAGGTAGCCCGCGCTGCCGTGGTGGTTGGCCTCGCGGCTGCCGGTGGAGCGGACGGGTGAAGTGGGTGACGCGGTCGCGGTGGTCCTGGACGCGCGCAGGTTGAAACGAGCCATGGTGAATCCCCCCGAATTCAGTGGAAAGCGGGGAAGGCGTGACGTGCGCGATGCCCGAGATCGAAGTCGGCGGCGGTTTATGTCGACTGCTCTATCCGACTGAGCTACCGGCCGGAGCCGGACGGGACTCGAACCCGTCACCTGTCGATCCGAAGTAACCGCTGCCTGCGCACCGGGCATCGCGCACGCGGGCCTCCCGAGATCAGAAGCGGCGGCGGCGTGATTTCTGCAAGAAGTAGCCGCAGCCATGCGCACCGGGAGGTGCGTGACGTAGGTGTCCAGAGTTCGAGGTCGGTGAAACCACAAGGTGCTCTGCCAACTGAGCTACACCGGCCCGAAGCCAGTGACGGGACTCGAACCCGCGGCCGCCCCATTAACAGTGGAAGTAAGTCTCACCTGCGCACCTGGACAAGGATCACGTTAGACGCGCACCGCGGTGCGCGGAAACGATTAAAGCCCCGCCCGCAGCCGCTCGCGCGCCTCCATGAGCGCGAAGCCCAGCAGGTTCAGGCCGCGCCAGCGTGCCGGGTCCAGCGCGCGCTCGTCGTCGGCGGCCAGGCCTATGCCCCAGATCCGGTCCATCGGACTGGCCTCCACCAGGACCCGTGTCCCGGTCGAGAGCAGGTACGAGGTCAGCGCCGGGTCGGAGCCGAACTTGTGCACGCTGCCCTCCACCACCAGCGCGAACCGCTCCCGCTCCCACACCACGTCGTCGAAGCCGCGCACCAGCCGCCCGGCCTTCTTCGCCTCGGCCGGAGTCCTCGCCTCCAGCGCCGCGCGCTCGGCGTCAGGGTCTTCGAACAGACGAGCCTTTCCGGCCATCATCCAGTGTTCCGCGGTGGCGTACCGCACGTCACCCACGGTGAACTCGGACGGCCACCACTGACTGAAGCAGCTCGGTCCGAGCGTCCCGTCGGGCCGCGGACGGTGTCCCCAGAACGGCAGGAACTTCGGCCGCTCACCCCGGCTGACCTGCCCGATCAGTTCCTCGATCTTCTCCATGCACGCGAGTCTCGCAGGAGCCACTGACACTTCGTACGGGATTTCGGGCGCGCCTCGACACATGGTCGACCGATTCCGTCGCGTAATCAAAAGGCAACAACGGAATCACTTGGCCGAGGGGTGTACCTCTGCCAGGATCGGCACTCAATTCGAGCTTTAGCTCGAACTGTAGCTACGGAGAGCGTGAGAGCGTGATGGGCAACCGCTTCCAGGTCAAGGTCCAGGTCAAGGACCGATTCGCCGCAGGCGCGCAGTACATCGACGGGCAGCTGCGGCCCGGCACCTCGGGCCGGTCACACACCGTGGTCGACCCCGCCACCGGCGAGGAGGTGCTCACCTACGAGCTGGCCTCCACCGCCGACGTGGACGCCGCCGTCGCCGCCGCCAAGCGGGCCTTCCCCGGCTGGTCCGGGGCCACCCCCGGGGAGCGCTCCGACGCGCTGCACCGGCTGGCCGGCGTGCTGGCCGAGCGGGCCGAGGAGTTCGCGCACGCCGAGTCCCTGCAGTGCGGCAAGCCGGTCAAGCTGTCGACGGAGTTCGACGTGCCGGGGACCATCGACAACACCGCCTTCTTCGCGGGCGCCGCACGCCACCTCCAGGGGCAGGCCGCCGGGGAGTACTCCGGGGACCACACCTCGTACGTGCGCCGCGAGGCGATCGGGGTCGTCGGCTCCATCGCGCCGTGGAACTATCCGCTGCAGATGGCCGCCTGGAAGATCCTTCCGGCGATCGCCGCGGGCAACACCATCGTCCTCAAGCCCGCCGAGCTCACCCCGCTGACCTCCCTGATGTTCGCCCAGGCGGCCAAGGAGGCGGGCCTGCCCGACGGCGTGGTCAACATCGTCACCGGCGCCGGCCGGGACGCGGGCGAGCACCTGGTCGGCCACCCGGACGTGGTCATGACCTCCTTCACCGGGTCCACCGCCATCGGCAAGCGGGTCGCCGAGATCGCCACCGCCACCGTCAAGCGGCTCCACCTGGAGCTCGGCGGCAAGGCCCCCTTCCTCGTCTTCGACGACGCCGACCTGGAGGCCGCCGCCAACGGCGCCGTCGCCGCCTCCCTGATCAACACCGGCCAGGACTGCACGGCCGCCACCCGTGCCTACGTCCAGCGCCCCCTCCACGACGCCTTCGTCGCCCGGGTCGCCGAGCTGATGGAGACCGTCCGCGTCGGAGACCCCTTCGATCCGTCGACCGACCTCGGCCCGCTGGTCTCGCACGTGCACCGCGACCGCGTCGCCGGTTTCGTCGAGCGCGCCCGCGCCTACGCCACCGTGGTCACCGGCGGGGAGATCCCCGGGGCCGGGGAGGGGGAGAGCGGCCTCGCGGCCGGCGCCTACTACCGGCCCACCCTCATCTCCGGCGCCGCCCAGGACAGCGAGGTCGTCCAGTCCGAGATCTTCGGGCCGGTCCTCGTGGTCCTGCCCTTCGACACCGACGACGAGGGCATCGCGCTGGCCAACGACACCCCGTACGGTCTCGCCGCCTCCGCCTGGAGCCGTGACGTGTACCGGGCGAACCGTGCCACCCGGGAGATCCAGGCGGGCTGCGTCTGGGTCAACGACCACATCCCGATCATCAGCGAGATGCCCCACGGCGGCTACAAGGCCAGCGGGTACGGAAAGGACATGAGCACGTACTCCTTCGATGAGTACACGCAGGTCAAGCACGTGATGTACGACAACACCGCGGTCGCCGCGAAGGACTGGCACCGCACGATCTTCGGGGACAGATAACCACGTAGGGCCGCCCGACCAGCGGTTCGCACCCATCCCGAAAGGGCACCTCCCATGGAGCAGTTCGAGCCCGACCGCCTCTCGGCGGCGCAACTCGCCGCGATGCGGCGCAGCCTCACCACCGGGCGCGGCGCCCTCACCCGCCGCTCCGTGCTGCGCGCCTCCGGAGTCGGAGCGCTCACCCTCGGCGGCCTGTCCGCGCTGGCCGGCTGCGGCATCCCGCCGGCCAAGCGCGCGGAGGGGACCGCCGCGGCCTCCGACGACCACTCGGAGCAGGAGAAGGAGATCAACTTCTCCAACTGGACCGAGTACATGGACACCAGCGAGGACGAGAAGTCCCGTCCCACGCTGGAGGAGTTCACCAAGCGGACCGGTATCAAGGTCAAGTACACCGAGGACATCAACGACAACGTCGAGTTCTTCGGCAAGATCAAGCCCCAGCTCGCGGCCGGCCAGGACACCGGCCGCGACCTGATCGTCGTCACCGACTGGCTCGCCTCGCGCATCATCCGGCTCGGCTGGGCCCAGAAGCTGGACCCCTCCCACCTCCCGCACGCCTACGCCAACCTGATCCCGCAGTTCCGCAGCCCCGACTGGGACCCGGGCCGCGCGTACAGCTACCCCTGGACCGGCATCAACACCGTGATCGCCTACAACACCAAGGCGACCGGCGGGAAGAAGGTCGACTCCGTCACGCAGATGCTCGACGACCCCTCCCTCAAGGGCCGCGTCGGCTTCCTCACCGAGATGCGCGACAGCGTCGGCATGACCCTGCTCGACCAGGGCAAGGACCCGGCGAAGTTCACCGACGCCGACTACGACGAGGCGATCGGCCGGCTCCAGAAGGGCGTGGACAAGAAGCAGATCCGCCGCTTCACGGGCAACGACTACACCGCGGACCTCGACAAGGGCGACCTCGCAGCCTGCCTGGCCTGGGCCGGCGACGTCATCCAGCTCCAGGCCGGCAACCCGGACATCCAGTACGCGATCCCGGCACCCGGCTACATCACCTCCAGCGACAACCTGCTGGTCCCCGTGAAGGCCCGGCACAAGGCCAACGCGGAGCGGCTCATCGACTACTACTACGAGCCCGAGGTGGCAGCCCAGCTGGCCGCCTACATCAGCTACGTCTGCCCCGTCGAGGGCGTCAAGGACGAGCTGGCCAAGATCGACCCGGAACTCGCGGACAACGTCCTGATCGTCCCCGACAAGGCGATGGCCGCCAAGTCGCACGCCTTCCGCTCCCTCACCAGCGAGGAAGAGACGGCGTACGAGGAGAAGTTCGCCAAGCTCATCGGAGCCTGACGGGTCCCGCCGCGCCCCCACCGGCGAACACACCCGTACCGGCACCTGCCCCTTCCACGACACACCACCGAAGGCCCAGGCCCATGACTGACAAGACCGAAGGCGGCGACGTCCGCCTCGCCGGGATCAGCAAGCACTACGGATCCTTCACCGCCGTGCACCCGCTGGACCTCACCATCCCCCAGGGTTCCTTCTTCGCCCTGCTCGGCGCCTCGGGCTGCGGGAAGACCACCACCCTGCGCATGATCGCCGGTCTGGAGGAGCCCTCCACCGGCACCGTCAGCCTCGGCGACCGCGAGGTCACGCACCTGCCGCCGTACAAGCGCCCGGTCAACACCGTCTTCCAGAGCTACGCCCTCTTCCCGCACCTCGACGTCTCGGAGAACATCGCCTTCGGGCTGCGCCGCCGCGGCATCAAGTCGGTCAAGAAGCAGGTCGACGACATGCTGGAGCTGGTCCAGCTCGGCCAGTTCGCCCAGCGCAAGCCGCACCAGCTCTCCGGCGGCCAGCAGCAGCGCGTCGCCGTGGCCCGCGCGCTCATCAACCACCCGCAGGTACTGCTCCTCGACGAGCCGCTCGGCGCCCTCGACCTCAAGCTGCGCCGCCAGATGCAGCTGGAGCTGAAGCGGATCCAGACCGAGGTCGGCATCACCTTCGTGCACGTCACGCACGACCAGGAAGAGGCCATGACCATGGCCGACACGGTCGCGGTGATGAACGGCGGCCGCGTCGAGCAGCTCGGCGCCCCCGCCGACCTCTACGAGAACCCGAAGACCACCTTCGTGGCGAACTTCCTCGGCACCTCCAACCTCATCGAGGCCGAGGTCCTGGAGGCCGGCGCCGCCGACGTCGTCGTCTCCTCGGCCGGTACGAAGCTGCGCGTCCCGGCGTCGCGATGTTCGACCACACCCCGCGCCGGCGGCAAGCTGCTGGTCGGGGTGCGCCCGGAGAAGATCTCCCTGGTCCACGCGGACGCCGAGGACACCGTCGAGGCCGGCCGCAACAAGGTCGCCGGCAAGATCGCGGCCTCCTCCTTCATCGGAGTCTCCACCCAGTTCGTCATCGACAGCCCGGTCTGCCCGGAGCTGGAGGTGTACGTGCAGAACATCGAGCGCGACGCCCGCCTCGTCCCCGGCGCCGACGTGATACTCCACTGGAACCCGGAGCACACCTTCGGGCTGGACGCGGCACAGGACATCGACGCGGGCATCGAGACGGTCGAGGAGTCCGCGTGACCGCCCCCGCGACCCTGCCCGAGGTCGCCGTTTCCGCCGAGCCACCGGTGCACAAGCCGTCCCTGAAGAAGCGACTGGTCCCGTACTGGCTGCTGCTCCCGGGCATCCTGTGGCTGCTCGTCTTCTTCGTGCTGCCGATGATCTACCAGGCCTCGACCTCGGTGCAGACCGGCTCCCTCGAAGAGGGATTCAAGGTCACCTGGCACTTCCAGACGTACTGGGACGCCTTCACCGAGTACTACCCGCAGTTCCTGCGCTCCCTGCTCTACGCCGGCACCGCGACCGCGCTGTGCCTGCTGCTGGGCTACCCGCTGGCCTACCTGATCGCCTTCAAGGCGGGCCGCTGGCGCAACGTGCTCCTGGTGCTGGTCATCGCCCCGTTCTTCACCAGCTTCCTGATCCGCACCCTCGCCTGGAAGACGATCCTGGCCGACGGCGGCCCGGTGGTCGGCGTCCTCAACACGGTCGGCTTCCTGGACGTCACCAGCTGGCTCGGCATGACCGAGGGCGACCGCGTCCTCGCCACGCCCCTCGCGGTCGTCTGCGGTCTGACGTACAACTTCCTCCCCTTCATGATCCTGCCGCTCTACACCTCGCTGGAGCGCATCGACACCCGCCTCCACGAGGCGGCCGGGGACCTGTACGCCCGTCCCGCCACGGTCTTCCGCAAGGTGACCTTCCCGCTGTCCATGCCGGGCGTGGTCTCCGGGACCCTGCTCACCTTCATCCCGGCGAGCGGCGACTACGTCAACGCCGAACTGCTCGGCTCCACGGACACCCGCATGATCGGCAACGTCATCCAGTCGCAGTACCTGCGCATCCTCGACTACCCGACGGCGGCCGCGCTGTCCTTCATCCTCATGGCCATCGTGCTCGTCATGGTCACCATCTACATCCGCCGAGCGGGGACGGAGGACCTGGTCTGATGAAGAGCGCCACCACCTGGCTGCGCCGCAATCTCGTCGTGATCGCGGGGCTCGGCACGCTCGCGTACCTGATCCTGCCGAACGTCGTCGTCACGGTCTTCTCCTTCAACAACCCCACCGGACGGTTCAACTACGCCTGGCAGGAGTTCTCCCTCGACGCATGGAAGGACCCCTGCGGGGTCGCCGACATGTGCCAGTCCCTGTCCCTCTCGCTCCAGATCGCCCTGTGGGCGACCATCGGAGCGACGGTCCTGGGCACCGCCATCGCCTTCGCGATGGTCCGCTACCGCTTCCGGGGGCGCGGCGCGGTCAACTCGCTGATCTTCCTGCCGATGGCCATGCCCGAGATCGTGATGGCGGCCTCGCTGCTCGCCCTCTTCCTCAACATGGGCATCCAGCTCGGCTTCTGGACGATCCTGATCGCCCACGTCATGTTCTGCCTCAGCTTCGTCGTCGCCGCCGTCAAGGCCCGGGTGCTCTCCATGGACCCCCGCTTGGAGGAAGCGGCCCGCGATCTCTACGCCGGACCCGTGCAGACCTTCCTGCGCGTCACCCTGCCGATCGCGGCCCCCGGTATCGCGGCGGGCGCGCTGCTCTCCTTCGCGCTCTCCTTCGACGACTTCATCATCACCAACTTCAACTCGGGCAACACCGTCACCTTCCCCATGTTCGTGTGGGGATCGGCCCAGCGCGGTACGCCTGTACAGATCAACGTCATCGGCACCGCGATGTTCGTCATCGCGGTCCTGGTGGTGCTGGGCGGCCAGATGGTCGCCAACCGCCGCAAGAAAGCACAGCCCAAGTAACACCTGTAGGGAGTTGGAAGACATGGCCCCAGACGCCATGCGCACCGCTGCACGATCTCTTTCCGAAGCGAAGCCGGTCTCGTACTGGCTGGACGACCCCGGCAAGCCCGCCGCCGAGCCCGCCCTCACCGGGGACGAGCACTGCGACCTGCTCGTCATCGGCGGCGGCTACAGCGGCTTGTGGACCGCACTGCTCGCCAAGGAGCGCGACCCCGCCCGGGACGTCGTGCTCATCGAGGGCCACGAGGCGGGCTGGGCCGCCTCGGGCCGCAACGGCGGCTTCTGCGCCGCGTCCCTCACCCACGGCCTGGCGAACGGGATGGCCCGCTGGCCCGACGAGCTCGCCACGCTGGAGGAGCTCGGCGCCCGCAACCTCGACGCCATCGAGGAGGCGGTCGCCCGCTACGGCATCGACTGCGACTTCGAGCGCAGCGGCGAGATCGACGTGGCCACCGAGCCGCACCAGGTCGCGGAGCTGCGCGAGTTCCACGCGGAGGCCGAGCGGCTCGGCCTCGCAGGCCGCTCCGAATGGCTGGATGCCGACGCCCTGCGGGCCGAGGTCGACTCCCCGACCTTCCTCGGCGGGATCTGGGACCGCGACGGCGTCGCCATGCTCAACCCGGCGAAGCTCGCCTGGGGCCTGAAGCGGGCCTGCCTGGAGCTGGGCGTACGGATCTACGAGAACACCCGCGGGCTGGACCTGGCCGGCTCGGGAGCCGGCATGGCCGTGCGGACCCCGTACGGGCGGGTCTTCGCCCGCCGGGTGGCGCTGGGCACCAACATCTTCCCGTCGCTGGTCAAGCGGGTGCGCCCGCTGACCGTCCCGGTCTACGACTACGCGCTGATGACGGAGGCGCTGACCGAGGAGCAGCTCGACTCGATCGGATGGAAGAACCGGCAGGGCCTCGGCGACAGCGCCAACCAGTTCCACTACTTCCGGATCACCCCCGACCGGCGGATCCTGTGGGGCGGCTACGACGCGATCTACCCCTACGGGGGCAAGCTCGACGCCGAGCACGACCACCGGCCCGAGACGTACCTCAAACTCGCCGAGCACTTCTTCACCTGCTTCCCGCAGCTGGACGGGCTGAAATTCAGCCACGCCTGGGGCGGTGCGATCGACACCTGCTCGCGCTTCTCCGCCTTCTTCGGCACCGCGCACGCCGGCAAGGTGGCCTACGCGGCCGGCTACACCGGCCTCGGCGTGGGGGCCACCCGCTTCGGCGCCGACGTGATGCTGGACCTCCTCGCGGGGGAGAAGACCGAGCGCACCGAGCTGGAGATGGTCCGCTCCAAGCCGATGCCCTTCCCGCCGGAGCCCTTCGCCTGGACCGGCATCACGATGACCAAGTGGTCCCTGGCCCGGGCGGACCGGATGGGCGGGCACCGCAACCTGTGGCTGAAGACGCTGGACCGCTTCGGTCTCGGCTTCGACAGCTGAGGTGAGGCCGGGGCCCGACGGCGCTGCACCGGTTCGCTGCACCGGTGCGCTGATCGGGTAAGCGACCTCCGCACGCCCCGGGCGCACATCGCCCGGTCCAGTGTGACCTGCTTCACTACCACGGAGTAACGAAACCCGCGTCATACCTGCGCCCGGCCCCGCTCTCTCCAGTGAGAACGCTTCACCTCACCCACAGAGAGCGGAGGCCGGGCGATGACGATCCCGGGGGACAAGACGGCAGTGGAATGGCTGGTCTCGGTGGCGCCGGATCCGGACGCCTGCCGGTGGGAATGGGAGCGCAACCCCCTCGGGGTCGCCCTGCTGCCCGCCGGCCACCGGTGGGACGTGTTGATCCTGCCGGGGGAGCTGGGACACGCCACCCTCGACGTACTGAACGCGCTGCTCGACCGGCCCGGCCCGGTGCTCGCCGATTTCGGCGGCTCCCGGCTGGGCTTCTTCGTGCCCCCGGGCACGGCCTCCCGCTGGGTCGGGACCGGCGTACGGGGAGCCGGGCACGGCACCTGGATCGTGGTCCCGTACCCGGGCCGGGCCACCGGCGGGGTCCGCTGGCTCGTGGTCCCGGACGGGCGGGGCACGCTCACCGATCCGGCGGTCCTGGAGCTCGCGATGCACGAGGCGGCGGCGCGCGCCGTGGGGCGGGGAGGCGGGAAGTCTTGACAAGAAGATTGGTCTGGACCATCTTGGGCGCCGCTGCGCCTTCCCCCACCGCTTCCCGACGCGCGGCCCGGCTCCATCCCCCCATGTACCGGAGGCAGTTGTGCGCCCCACTCGTCCTGCTCGCCCCACCCGCCCCGCCAGACCCACCGTCATACGCTCCGCGCTGTCTCTCCTTACCGCCGCCGCCCTCGCGGCGGCCGGCCTCCTCGCCACCGGCCAGCCGGCCGCGGCCGCCGACGCCGACCTCATCCGCAACGGCGGCTTCGAAGCCGGCCTCGACGGCTGGAGCTGCTCGGCCGGCAGCGGAGCCGCCGTCAGCACCCCCGTGCACGGCGGCACTTCCGCCCTCAAGGGCACCCCGGCCGGGCAGGACAACGCCCGCTGCTCCCAGACCGTCACCGTCAAGCCCGACTCCGCGTACACGCTGAGCGCCTGGGTGCAGGGCGCGTACGTCTACCTCGGCGCGACCGGCACCGGAACCACGGACCCCCAGACCTGGACCCAGACCCCGGGCGCCTGGAAGCAGCTGAGCACGAGCTTCCGTACCGGCGCGAACACCACCTCGGTGACCGTGTACACGCAGGGCTGGTACGGCCAGCCCGCGCAGTTCACCGACGACGTGACCCTCGTCGGCCCGGACCCCGGCGGCTCCGGACCCGGCCCCCAGGTCCCGGCCGCCCCGGCCGGGCTCACCGCCTCCGCCTCCTCCGCCACCAGCGTCGGCCTCTCCTGGGCGGCCGTCACCGGCGCCACCTCGTACAAGGTCTACCGGGACGGCGCGAACCCGACCACCGTCAGCGGCACTTCGGCGACGGTCACCGGCCTCACCGCCGCGACCACCTACTCCTTCCAGGTCAGCGCCGTGAACGCGGTCGGCGAATCCCCGAAGAGCGCCGCCGTCCCGGTGACCACGCCGAGCGGCCCGGGCAATCCGGGCAACCCCGGCCTGCCCGCCCACGCCCTGGTCGGCTACCTGCACGCCAGCTTCGCCAACGGCTCCGGCTACGTCCGGATGGCCGACGTACCCGCCTCGTGGGACGTCATCAACCTGGCCTTCGGCGAGCCCACCTCGGTGACCTCGGGCGACATCCGCTTCCAGCTCTGCCCGGTCAGCGAGTGCCCGACCGTCGAATCGGCCGCGGAGTTCAAGGCGGCCATCAAGGCCAAGCAGGCCGCGGGCAAGAAGGTCCTGATCTCGATCGGCGGCCAGAACGGCCAGGTCCAGCTGGGTACCACGGCGGCCCGCGACACCTTCGTCTCCTCCGTCAGCAAGATCATCGACGAGTACGGGCTCAACGGCCTCGACATCGACTTCGAGGGCCACTCCCTCTCCCTGGCCACGGGCGACACCGACTTCCGCGCCCCCACCACCCCGGTGATCGTCAACCTGATCTCGGCCGTGAAGACCCTGAAGGCCAAGTACGGCCCGGACTTCATCCTGACGATGGCCCCCGAGACCTTCTTCGTCCAGCTCGGCTACCAGTACTACGGATCCGGCCCCTGGGGCGGCCAGGACCCGCGCGCCGGCGCCTACCTCCCGGTCATCCACGGCCTGCGCGACGACCTCACCCTGCTCCACGTCCAGGACTACAACTCGGGCTCGATCATGGGCCTCGACAACCAGTACCACTCCATGGGCGGAGCCGACTTCCACATCGCCATGACGGACATGCTGCTCACGGGCTTCCCCGTGGCCGGCAACACCGCCCGCGTCTTCCCGCCGCTGCGCGCCGACCAGGTCGCCATCGGCCTCCCGGCCACCACCAACGCGGGCAACGGCCACACCTCCCCGGCGGAGGTCGACAAGGCCCTGGACTGCCTGACCAAAAAGTCGGGTACGACCTGTGGCTCCTACCAGACCCACGGCACCTGGCCCGCCCTGCGCGGCCTGATGACCTGGTCGATCAACTGGGACCGCTTCGGCAGCTGGGAGTTCTCGAAGAACTTCGACGCCTACTTCGGCAGTTGACCGGCCGCAGCTGACAGGCCGTAGCTGACAGGTCGTAGCTGACAGGTCGTAGCTGACAGGGGAGGGGCCGGGGCGCACGCCCCCGCCCCACCCTCATGTCAGCCCCGCCCCCACCCGCAACGGCCCCCGCGGTGGGCACCCCACCGGTGCGGACCGCCG